>PBSP01000057.1 GCA_002726845.1 Methanobacteriota archaeon
GCTGATGGAGGATCGACTCTTGGAGGGGACAGGATTGCACTTACAAAAGCGAGCAGGACCACAAGAGCAACCATGAACATTGCAAAGGTGCAGACCCAGAGCGAGACTTCTCCATAGATGCGCCAGAAGCGTCGAGGCTTTGCCATTTTTTCAAGCACGTCAAGACCTTTTTTGGTTCGAACCATCAAGACGAAACCGAAAACACGTGTCGCATTCCACCGATCCAGAACGCCTGCACGTTCCCATCGCTTGAGGAGAAAATACCAGACGAGGATCAGTAGCGGAATGATGCGCCAATCCAAATCGACCGCTCCCAACGATGCTGCCATTGACATCGGGAAGGTTCGCTTCCATTTCAATCAATGCACGTGTTCGTGGATGTGAAGGTTCATCAATAGGGACCGTGAGGTAGAGATATGCTGCATCGGGCTGCCATTGAATCGTGGACCAGTGACAAGTGGGGGCAGCCCTCGGTTCAAATTGCTGAATGGCTTATTGAGGACAACATCGTTCAAGCGTTTATTCGATTGCAACGTGGAGCTCTCATAATCGATGCAAGCATCGACGAAACCGGTCACTTGCGATGCAAGAACCACTTGCACATTCCGTTTGATCAGTGGAATCCAGGATCCATACAAGCCAACCGAACTCGAGACTCGCGTGTACGATTTCGACACCGACATGCAGAGATTATTCTCTCAGCACGTTTCAGAGCACCTGAGTGGGGGCAAGCGCTCCTTGAGGAATGGTTGATGGCACAACGCGGTGATGAAGTTCGTCCAAAAAGCTCCGAACAACGTCTTGCAACGATTCGACGCTCCAAAGCAAGTATTGAACGGTATCTAGAGCAATCAAACCTTGAATATGCAGCAGAGATGCTTGAACAAACACAGCGATCGCTTGAGAATGCAGCACGAGAACTGGCACGAAATCCAGCGATTGCAGAAAGTGAAGAGTGATTATTCCTCTTCTTCAATCCCCAGCGCAATCAAGTAGGCTCTTTCCTGCTGCGCTTGTTTGTTCTCGGGAGAAGTCTCGAAGATGCGGCGAACAAGAGGGTCCACAACCATTGGCAACGCCAGAACAGCGCCGATACAAGCGACCAGGTACATGAGCGAAGATGTGGGAACGTACGTGAGTCCAGGTCCTGAGCCACTTACCATGAGTTTCACCGCTCCGAGCCACGGTACCTCTGCACCTGCTCGTCCAACAAGCCATTGCTCTTGGACAGGTCCCAACACTGTCCCGTCCATAGTTCGAAGTCCCGACGAACCGTTAACAGCAGCATCACCTTGGTCCACAGAACACTTGTTCGCATCACCCAGCGTCAACAATCCGGAGTGCTGTGGAACCCATTCATGGACGACGAGATGCGGTTCAACCCCTGCATGAACGTAACGTTTGCAATCGTAATATCCAGCCTCAACTCCATCAAAAGAAACGGTGACGTTACTTTGATTCCGGACGTTCGTTCCTGGAACATCCCAGGTGAGAACACATGCTCCGTGCTTGCCGTCAATCGCCCATGTAGCGTCGTAACTTCCGCCGTTTGGACACGGATTGCCACCATCAATTGCAGCATAAGCCTCGTTTGGAACGACTCGGAGGATTGCCCGATGAATGATTGGTGTTGATTTTTCACCGTTTTTCTTGTAGATGATGACATCTCCTTCCATTCCATGGGATTCATATCCGTAGTACGGATTTGAGGAATTTGTTGCTTCAGCAAACGTCACGAGGTTGTCAAATGATGACTTGTGGACAAGAACAAGGTCGCCAGCATCAATACTTCCGATTTCGCCATCAGGATCGTGAACCATGCTTGATGACTCGACCACAACAAGAGGTGGCATCGATTGTGTGTGGGTGTACAGTGCCGTAATCAGAACAACAATCATACCGACAGCGAGCAAAACCTCACGCAGAAGAAGTTTGGTCGAACTTGAGGGTTGCAATCAATCGCCACCGTTCTAACGACGCAATCCACGCTCTTGAAGAAACGCATTCCATCGCTCTTCATGGCCTGCACCAAGTGCTGCAGCAGATCGGTCACCTTCCGAGCGTCGCCGTTTCAATTCAGCCGTGCTGCGAATTTCATAGATTTCGTCCAATGTACTAACATGGCCTTTGAAAACCAAAAATTCTGGGGTTACGAAGATAAGAACTGTCGATGCGACAACCAGCAAGGTGATGGCCAATCCCGTGTATTCTCCCCACTGGCTCGAATCTTGCAGAAACAACAACTGGAACAGGCCGAGGAGAAAGAGGACCACAAAGGCACCGAAAAGGGTTGCAAGAATCGAGTATTGTCGTCCGTGTTGTGCCGCCCACCAGCGTGAAATTGGACCTGCCATAATCGCCCCTCAGGGTAGTCTGTAGGCGCAGTTCTTCAAGACAATTGCGGAGAATTGCACAGTGTCCTCAAGCCGATGCGTTGATATGCTACTTGGAAATAGTAAGAGACAGTGGATGTGCGCACCATGCGGAAAGCTTTGTTTCTCGTTCTGCTGTTTTTCGTCTCTGTGATGGCACCGCTTGCTTCCGCTGCAACGACGGAAACGCAGTTCAAAGGTGGCGCAACCACCTACACAAAGACGTTCAGCGGGCAAGGCAATGGTTCTGCTGGTGTGATTACGTTCCCATACGGTTCTGAGGTCACTTCAGCACAATTCAATTTCCTCGGTGAGGCCAGCACAACAACTTGGAGCAATCTTACCGACAACAGAGATTTTGGTGGCGTGGGTAGCAGTCAATGGACCAACCAACAAACCGGTACGTTTCAGTACGGAACACGCACCAATCTTGAGACTGCCAACGACGAGATAGGTCTACGCGGCAATCCAACCAATTCCGTTGTCGACTTCAGGAGAAGCACCGACCTCTCGAACGCTAACTCAGCCATCGTCAACACAACCGGCCAATTCGTTGCATTGGGAGATCAAGGCTACAATAGTGTCACAAAGCAATTCACGGACCTTTCCGTATCATCCAGTTCAGGGTGGAATTACAGAGGTATTGTCGTGCCCGTATCCGAGCATGAAATTCATGCAACTCGATACACCAGTACCTCGATGTATACAGCCCCAACAATTCAAAGATTCAATGCCACAACAGGAGCGTTGCTTGGAACGGCGAGTCTCAGCACATCGGGTTGTACCACTTCCGTATCCAGTTATTGGTACGATGCAGCAGTTGACCCTAGCGGAAACATTTGGACGGTCTCCTATTCTTACTACACGCTCACAAAATGGGAGTATCAGCAAATCGATACCAGCAATCCTCCTGATGGGGTAATCGACCAACACCGATGGCAGTGCTCAAACTACTACAACTACGGATACCCGTACTATCTTTCAGGTGTGGACTTTGATGACAACACCGGGCGTATGTACGTCAGCTACTACGATTCCTCAACCTATCCGACCTACAACCGCTACCTCATGGAAGTCAACCCAAGCAACCCGAGGTCGATCAACTCGACGTGGTCGATTGGCTCTGCAGCGGATTACAAACACAAAACCACGTCGACAGCAGGAAATCCAAATTCGGGGTTGGTTGTTGACTTGCCTCGAGTTATTCTCAACGAATACAACATCCAAGGATCGCGCCATCACCACTTCAACATGAACGGCTTCATCCTCGAGAAAATGGGAATTCAAGAGATGCAAAATGGCGGCCATTACGGAATCACTCAGATCGATGACGATGGAAAAATCTACTTTTCATGCTACCATACGTCGTACTGTAACACCGTCTCTCGGAAAATACACATGTGGGGCGATGGCTCGGTCACGGACGCTAGGACACCGACTGCAACTTCGACAACAGTCTACGGTCAAACCACGACATCAACCCGCTCGGTTGATCAAATCAAACTTGAGAGTGCCATAGCATACATGCCAACTGGGACATCTGTTGCGATCGAGGTTTCAAACGACGATGGCACAACATGGAAATCCATCTCCGTTGGTTCAACGAAGACATTTGCCAACAGCGGGAGCAAAATCACGTGGCGAGCTACCCTCACCGGTACATCGACAGCGACACCCATTCTCGATCAGGTTACTGTTCAATACACAACAAACTATTACACCAGCGGAAATTTCTACCTGCGATCGAATTACAACAATCCGTTCCCTACCTATGTGGCTGCAACGGTCAATTACAACGTATCCACGCCCACAGGCACTTCGATATCCGTTCAACTCGGAGGTAGCAGCTCAAGCCTGTGCAGCAGTGGTTTGACGACCTACGGTCAATCTGGACAAACCAAAGCTTTCACAACACCAAGTTATGGATACATGTGTCTCCGAGTCTCTTTCTCCACAAGCAATTCAGCTTTCACCCCGGTTCTTGAGGACATCCAGGTTGCGCTTCACAGCAATGCTCCTGAGAACCCCGGCTTTGAAATTCATACACCGTACCCAATCCCAGCGAATTTCAATCCGCCTCTGACGCCGACGGTTGGATGGAAAGAGAACGGGCCGTTGGTCGGTACCAAAACCATTGATGCCGTAGGAGCAAGCAATGTCATCATCAAGGCATTCAACGATCGCATCCCGGATACCGGTGCTGGATTTGTCGACATTCCAATCGATTTGACCTCTGAGAGCAGTGGAATTCTGACCTTGACTTCGTTCAGTGTTACCTACACCATTCAGACGGTCAATCTGGAAATTACAATCCCTGAAGGGGAGGTTCTCCACGAACGAACCGAGCCGTATGAAGTTGTCACACGTCACATCGTCGGTGAAAGTGCGACCAAAATACAGGAAGCAACCTTGACCCTCATGACCGCATCCACAGCCGCAAATCCAACCATGTTCTGGCAAGACGGGGATATTTTCCCATCACCAAACGACCCCGACGGTTATGTTGTCTTGGATGGGAATTCCTATTCCATTCTGAACAACAGCATCCTCGAAATCCATTGGTTGTTCCGAATTACCAGTGAGTTCCCAGACCAAAGCAACGTGCGATTCAAGACGGGATGTTTAGACGACAGCGGCGCATCTGGATTCTCTCCGCTTGATTTGATGAGCGACGAAGGTTTGCGTGTTAACCGAACCTTTGGCCTTGGCTGGTTGAAGGTACGCGACAACGAGGGCGACCTTGTTCGCGACGATGTCCCAAACAACGCCTGGGTTGCGGCTGGCGAAACGCTTCATTTCCAAGGAGCGATGTGGTTCATGGATACCACGGATGCCCCACTGGACAGCGCATTCGACGTTCGAGTTTCTCGAAATGGGTGGGTTGAATCGACTGCACGAGATACGACGAACATCAACGGCTCGTTCTTCATCAGTGTTGTTACACCAAACATCGACGTTCCCGACGGTTTGAGCTACGAGGTTCAAACCTACAACGAACGGAATCCGACGCACGTCATGGCTCCCAACTCCGACTGGAGTCGAACCTACCGAGTCGATGCAACACCGCCTGAACGACGCGCCGTGTTCCCAGAAGACGGTTCCTATGAGGCAGGTGTCAATCAACAAGACGTCCGGATTCTCGTTCATGACGAGGTCGGTGTTCCGATGGAGCTAACACTCATGTATTGGGTTGAGGCCGATCACGATCTCAATCGCAACGGTATTGCTGACGACTACGAATATGCAAGCAAGCGCGTTACCAACATGAGCGAAAGCAAAAGCAAGTGGTTCATGACCTCGATCGACCATTCCCGCAATCCAAACATGGGTCGCGTTTCGTACTACTGGACCGGTGGTGACCAAGCAGGCAATCCAGTGTTTTACACTCAATACGACGACGAGGGTGTCTTGTACAACTTGCAATCCGGAGCAGGCTTCAATTTCGATGATGCGACGTTCCAGACCAGAAAAGATTCTGCCGCAGTCTTCACCGGCCTTGAATGGGTTGGACACAGCGACAATGAACCGGTGTTTGCAGGACTTGAACAATCCATAACAGTGGGCTTTATCGATGCAAATACAGCAATCGACTTTGAACACATCTCGCTTGTTTTTGATTTCGAAGGACCAAATCCAAGCCGTGATGCACAACGAATTTCCTACTCTGGATTGAACAACACGTTCTGGAGCGAAAGCACCTACATCCATCTCTTGCCCACAAGTACAATGCGTGAAACGACCAATGAATCGGGTCTGCCGTGGATCATTGTCACCTACGATTTCGTTTTCGCATGGGATTGGCCCGATGAAGAGATGGGCGATCTTGCTTTGTTGTTCAAGGAACGCGGCTCTCCCGAAGACAAGCAGTTGTTGATTCTTGAACACACATTCCGCGTTGAGAACGATTTCACCTTATCACCAACCGATTACTCGGTTGAAGACGTAAGCGAACCGCGCACCGGTCCGGTTGCTGATGGAACCCGAGTTCGCAAGGACGACAGGCTTGCATTCAGTGGTCGTGTTGTTTACGAAGGAAGCAATGTTCCTGCACCACGTGACGTCGGCATTCTTGTCGAGGTCTTTGACGGAGAAAAACTGTGGAGTGATGGCTCATTGACCTCAGATGGAGAGTATCTCATCGAGGTCCCTCTGGACTCAGCAAAGACCCTGCAGTCATCACCAACACGGACCTGTTTGATTTCGATAACAAACATTCCTGGCCGGGGTGAAGACATGACAGGCACGCTTGTGTCCACAACCCTTCGTGTCATTGTCGATGATGCAGCGCCACGTGTTGTTCGAAGGATGGCGCCGTTGAACATTATCGACGTTTCGCCACTCAACGACCTCAGTTCAATCTACGTTGAATTCCAAGGTTCAGAGGATGCTGATTTGACAGGTTCGGAACAGATGATTCACTGGGTCATGCGAGATCAAACTCGAACGGTGACCATCGGGGCCGGATCTTCTCTGCTTGGAATGCAACAGGAGGGGCAGACCGTCTACTGGACGGGAGAAGTGGACATCACTGCCGGTGGCACAATTGTTCCTCAAGCAGGTGATTTCATCGGATTCTACATGACAGGTTGGGATGCAGCTGGCAATCAATTCCCAGTGGTTTCAAACTCTGAAGCGAGTCCAATTCCTGAATTGGCGTTTGATGATACGGATTTTGAGCGTCAGTGGGTCCGATTGGGTGCGGTCGGTGCTGAGCTTCGAATCAAATCAATCGGCGTTTCGGACGATCACGTCTCACCAGGAACGGACATCGAAATTACAGCAACAGTGATCAACAACGGTGGTCCAACCGACCAGCAATTCAAGGTGGCGTTCTTTTCAGGCGATTCAGACGAGCCGTTCGATGTCAAGGCCATCGTTGGCATTGAGAGTGGGGAAACAATCCCAATTACGGTCAACTGGGAAGTTGAAAACGTTGACCGTGTTCGTGTCGAAGTCGATTATGGAAACGTTGTCGTCGAAGTCAACGATAACGACAACACGGCCGAACATGATATCAACATCGCTTACGGCCAATACCTCGGTTGGTTGGATTCACCACGTGAGCATCCACTGGCGTGGATTTTCGCTGTATCAACCGTTCTCATTCTCGTTGTTGTTGCAACCGTTGCAAGCAGGACGGCTGTGGATTTCGGTGACGGTGCTTTCGCAGAGGATGAAGAAATCGATTGGGAAGATGAAGAGGACGACGACGATTACGAAGAGGACGATGACTGAGACCTCATGCATGGACAAATCCTCAAGAAGGGTGGGCAGACAGAACACTCCGCGGGGGTGGGGAGAGTATGTCAAACGTCTTTTCTCAACTGCATCCTCAGCTTCAATCCTTCCTCGCAGAACGCCAATGGGAACCAACACCTGTACAGGAACAATCCATGGACGATCTCATCAACGGCAAAGAACGCCTGTTGATTGCTCCAACAGGTTCCGGTAAGACCCTCGCTGCTGTACTTCCTCTTCTTCACCGATGCAAGGTTGAAGAATGGAAACCGCTCTCGATCTTGTACATCACTCCGCTGCGCGCTCTGAACAGAGATGTGGACCGTCGCCTTGCTGAATTGAGTGAAGCCCTTGACTTACGGTTTGCACTTCGTCACGGCGACACGCCAACTAGCGAACGGTCACGTCAGGTGCGTCGACCACCACACTTGCTTGTTACCACGCCCGAAACCTTCCAATTGATGTTTACAGGCCATCGATTACGAGCGATGCTCTCCTCAGTTCAAGCCGTGATTATCGATGAAGTCCACGATCTCGCAGCGAATGAACGTGGATGGCAACTCCGTCTTGGACTTCAGCGTCTTGAATCTCTTTGTGGGCGAACCTTGCAGAAAATTGGCCTTTCGGCAACGGTTGGTAATCCTCAACAAGTTGCCTCATGGATTTCTGAAGCATCGTGCCAACCCATCGTTGCTCCGGCCGAGCGTTCAACCGTTTTGTCTGTTGAAACAGCTCCACCGTTACCACAGGACGAGGTTGGTGCAATGGAAATGCGTCTTTCACCTAGGGCCCATGCAACCTTTCGTTTGCTAAGCGAAATCGTAGAACATGACCCACCTTGTCTTGTCTTTGTCAACAGCCGGAACGCTGCTGAAACGGTCGCTCAGAGGTTGCAAACGATGGCCCCGCAACTCACAATCGGCGTACATCATGGGAGTCTAGCAGCAGAAACGCGTCAAGAGATGGAAGAAAACATTCGCAACGGAACACTCCACGCCCTCATTTGCACCTCAAGTCTTGAGCTTGGAATCGATGTTGGTTCAATTCGAAAGATTGTCCAATTGGAGAGTCCGAGGTCCGTTGACCGCATGCTGCAAAGGGTGGGTCGGGCAGACCACCGTATCGGTGGAATTGGCCGAGGTCACTTGTTGGCATGGGAGACCGATGGAATTGCTGAATCTGCGGTTGTGGCTCATCGTTCCCATCTTGGCATGATTGAGGACGTTGAATGGAGAAACCGTCCCTACAGCATCGCCGCAAACCAAATTATGTTAATGGCGCACAGTTTCAAAATCGTTCGAATTGATGACGTCCATGAAATATTTTCACAGACCGAGCAGTTTGCTGATTGGACTCGTAAGGACACAGAAAACGTGCTTGCTGTTCTTTCGGATCGATGGCTTTTACGCTACTCGATAAAACCCGAGGAAACACCTTGGTATCGATGGCCGAAGCATCTTTACAAGGCTGCAAAAGAAGCAGTCCCTGATTCCGACGAGTGGCCCGAAGACCTACCTCGTTACGATGTAGCGGACGAAGACATTCCTGCCCAGTACAAAGGTATGCGATTGCCCCTCCCTCAACAATTTAAGGACGGATGGTTCGCTTCAGCAGGACGAACCCGACGCTGGGTTGAACATCATTTGTCAATGATTCCTGATAAACAATCTTACAGAGTACGTGACGTAGTGACCCGTCGAACCATTGGCAATGTCGATGAAGCGTTTGTTCTCGAACTCAATGGAAGCGGTGAAGAGGAAGACGGGCGCATACGTCAATTCGTAATGGCTGGACGAACGTGGACCATTGTTGACGCCGATCCAGAACAAAGCGAGGTATTGGTCGCCCCCGTTTCGATGCAAGGGGAGGCCCCAACTTGGGTGGGCGAACTCCCCCCTGTTCCAGCCATTGTCGCAAGGAACATCGGTCGCCTTCGACGATTAATCGCAGAGGATTTCGGACTCATAGATGCGCACGATACCGATCAAATCGATGTTGCAGGTCTGTTGGCACACGACGGTCATCCTCTGACATCCTATCCGTTGGACGGTGAGGCAATAGGACTGCTTGCTGATACCATCACACGGCATATCGATGCAACACAAACCCTTCCTGATCAGCAAACCATCACCATCGAGCGCCGCTCAGAATCGCTCGTCATCAACATGTGTCAGGGTACGCTCATCAACGAAACCATTGGCCATCTGTTGCTTGCAATGGCATCAACGCGGACCGGTAGGTGGGGTGGGTTGATGGTTGAAGCAACGCGTATCCACCTCTCGGGTGCGGAATTGGAACCGGAAGATGTCATCGATTGGTTGCATGAACTACCGGCTGATGGAATCGAAGGATTTCTCTCGGTAACGCTTCCAAACTCAAGGCAGGTCCGATGGCGTTTTGCGCAGGTTGCCAAAACGTTTGGAATCCTCCAACACGGTGTAGATCCGCGAAAAATCAACCTTGCTGCTTTGGTTCGAAAATACCGAGGCACCATCGTTCTCGAGGAAGTGTTGAACAAATTGTACCATGAGCGGATGGACATCCAAGGTGCAAAAGACGTCTTGAAGGGGATTCAATCGGGTCTTCTCAATGTGGTCGTAACACCTTCAGGACCTCTCGGTCTTTCAGACCGAAGCCAGCGAGACCTGTTGCTTCCAAACTGGGACAGTGAGGCTGTTCGTGCACGCCTCCGTTTGCGGTTGTTGAACGAACGTGCCGTATTGTGTTGTCTTAAATGCAGAGCAATCCGGCGGTTTCGCGTCGAGCGATACCCAGAGTTGAAACATCCAGGAGAATGCATTTCATGCAAAGGGCAAATGCTCGTGTGTGCTCGTGAAGGCCTTGAGAAGATGCTCGAAGGTTGGGTCGCATCTGAAGAAGAGAACGATCGAAATCGAATGATTCGAAACGCATCTCTCATCAAAACCCATGGATTCCATGCCATCGTTTGCTTGATGGCCCGAGGTGTCGGTGAAGCCACAGCTCAACGGATTCTACGCCGAGGTCACAACACCATTGACAGTCTGCTCGAATCCATTCACCATGCAGAAATCGATTACGCCCGCACCCGAAGATTTTGGGGTTGATCATTCAAACTCAACATTTCGAAGTTTTACACCTGCTTCTTTCATCATGTTGGTTGAACGGGTAAAATCGTCTTTCCAGCGCTCTGGAACGTTGTTTGAACCTGCATAAACAACTTCAACGACACCCGCTTGGATCAATGAACGAGCGCATCGGGTGCAGGGTGGCCAGGTTACGTATGCTGTGCAACCCTTCAGCGACACCCCTACACGAGCTGCATGCATGATTGCATTCTCTTCGGCGTGACAAATCAACGGATATTTTTCTTCTCGATCTTCCAAACGTTCTATCGAGTCATCGATTCCACGTGGGAAGCCGTTGAATCCTGTTGAACGAATTTCTCGATCAGCCCCTACAACGACGCAACCAACCTTTGTAGAAGGGTCTTTGCTCCATGAACTGATGTGTTGAGCCAGAAGCAGAAAACGAACATCCCACTTTGAACCCATCTTGACCGGCTTTGGGTTAACCTTCACCCCTTTGAGGGTTTGCAGGGAACAATTCCATGAATTCAGAACCCCACAAATTCAACGCTTCGTACAGTTCTCCAACGAGATAGAGTGAACCAACAGCAACTGTAAATTCAGGCTGCAACTGTTTGAGAAACTTCAAACTTTCAACTGCATTCTCACAAATTTCGATGGCACAGGACGAAGGCCAATTCAGTGCACGTAAATCCTTTACAGATACTGCTGGGTAGCGCCCGTGTTGTGGTTTTGTCAGAACGATGGTGTCTGGTGAATGTTGATGACATAAATCGAGGAGGGGTTCGCAAAACTCAATCAAATCGTGCTGTGGAGTGCAACCAAACACAAGCGACCATGACGGTCGCTGCTTGACTTGTTGCACAAGTTGCGGTAACAAACGCACCAATCCACTTGGGTTGTGCGCTGCATCAAACAGTATTGAACCGCTCCATGGTGCTGGAATTTCTTGGAAGCGACCGGGCCAATTCAACCTGTTCACAGCGCCGCTCAATTGGTCTGTGTTGATTTTCATGCGACTCAGAACCGCTTTTGCAAGAAGAAGTGCTTCCTGTTGTACGGACACATTTTCAGGAATTTCGACCCACTGCAACGATGCGGGTGCTGGGGTCTCATTCAATTCACTGCGACCAGCGTGTTCTGCCTCAAATTTGATCGCCTCGATTGCGTCGTTATTGCTTGTTTTGCGAACGATAAGTGGTTTTTGAGGGCGAGCAATGGCTGCTTTTTCTGCAGCAATCAGAGGCAATGTATCGCCCAGAACGTCTCGGTGCTCAAGACTGAGCGAAGTGATGATGCTAGCGTCAGCAGGAAGAATCCGAGTCGCATCGTAACGTCCCCCAAGGCCGGTTTCTACGATGAAGTACTCGGCATCGTTTCCTTGTGCACAGAGGCAAGCAACGAGGAAGGTGATTTCAAAATAGGTCAATTCGATACCAAGTTGCGTCTCAATGCCTTGAATTTCTGCAAGAAACCCATCAAAACGGTGTGCATCAATAGGGCGACCATCAACCCGAACACGCTCTTCGACTCGAATCAAATGAGGCGATGTGAACAAGACCGTAGAGTGCCCGAGATACTGGAGATGGGCGGCGATGGTTGCACAAAGCGTTCCTTTCCCGTTGCTTCCTGCAACATGGAAAACGGTTGCATCGTATGGCGTGGAAATCAAGGCTTGATGAGCGGCAAAGACACGCTCAAGCCCAAGTTCCATGCCGCGTTTCTTACTTGCAGCAAGCCAATTGCGAACGTTGTGCGGCATGGACCTCGGCCCATCCTTGCGGCTTGTTCTCATAGGTGTAGCGATGCGATGATTGTCTCTGCAAACGTCGATGCGCTCAAATGTGGTTCATGTTTGGATGGAGCATGAGCGACGTGGGGGGAGACTTTCGCCGTCAACTTCCATCGATGATTGGAATGGCAGGGATGTTCGTTGCCACCATCCTCCTCGCAATCTTCATCCGTCCGTGGTACGATAAGGCAGGATTGCAGGCATTTGGCGAAGCTGGAGCCTCGCAACTGCGTTACATCGGTCTTGAATTGATCATGATTTTCATCTTTACAGCAGCCATCTTGATGCTTGCAAAATACAAGAAAGAATGGGTTATCAAGTATGGAATCATGGGCATTCTGTTCATTGCCCTCCTGTACGCGAACGTTCCGCTTGCCCATCAGATTATGGTCGATGACAGCGTTACTCCGTTTGAATATGATTCAGTTGACGAGACCAACGCTACTTATCTCACAGAAATCGGAATGGATCGATACCTTGATTCGATTCGAAGCGATGAATCTGGGGAAATCATCAACACCATTCGATTGATGCAATGGGGAGTTAACGAACCGATTTGGCAGAGCGAAATCCCTCACGGAGACTTAGCCGACCCTTTTTCTGAGCTAGTGGTTGTGCCAGGACCTGATTCAATCACCATCAACAACGCCGGATTGATTCACACATTATCGCTTCTGGACGGAACACTTGAATCAACCTATGAGTGCCTTTACACGAATGAAGAAGGATACGTACAACCGATTATCCCTGATGGTTGCCAACTCGCCACTGAGACAGAGGATGCTGTTTACATCGTTGACGGTAGAGATCGACTTCACCGGTTCAATACCTTTGAGGAGTCTCCGAATGTCATGATGAAGCAAGCAACTTGGCGGTTGCCGGATAATCTCAAGGTTTTTGAGCTCATCGAGGCTGAACTTCTCAGCGACAATCATCTATTGATGGTCAGCAACAATTACTCGGGCGTTGTTCTCCTCAATGAAACTACAAGCGGGATCGATCCAATTGGTCAGGAAGACTTCGAACCGGTGCAGATGCTCATCGATGCTGAATCTGATGCAGGTTTCTCATCCCTCGATGTTGGGTACTCGAACGTTGCTGATGTGGCGATGCAGAATTCAACCGACGAGGAACAGCTGATTGTTTTGGGAACCAAAGATGGTGATGTCCTCTCATGGGCCTACTCGCCCTCGGAAAGCGAGGTCTTTGCCAAAGAATCGCGAGTGAGCATCAACGCCTTTGCAAATGAAATCCGTGATGTTCGTCTCACGGACATCGACGCATCGGGTTACACCGAATTGTTGATCACAACCGGCAAGGATGCGCGCTTGCTCTACGGTTCCTCCATGGTTCAGAGGCTTGTTCTCGATGTTCCAGAAGGCCTCGATGTTGCTGTTACATTTGGAGAAACACCTGCAGACGTTGAGGACGAAACCATCCACCTTTACGCAGCAGTCCTCAATCCAAGCACCATCGATGAAAATGCACAAAGGGTCAACGCATCCTATACGACTTCCTCTGGCGTTGTGGATTCATCGATGTTCCTCGTTGGTGGCATTGTGATTGAGGAGATTCCACTCATTCTTGGTGTTCTCTTCAGCCTCTTGTTGATGATTCTTCTTTACGTTCACAGCGAGTGGTATGTCGTCAATACGGTTGGTATTCTGGTTGGTGGAGGCGTTATTGTGATGCTGGGTGTGTCGTTTGTTCCAACCTTGATCATGGTGTTTATGATTGCAGCAGCGATCTACGATGCATGGGCGGTATACAAATCGAAACACATGCTGGATCTTGCGGAGACGATGGTCAATCTGAATCTACCAATTCTTTTGGTCGCTCCTCAGGATTCGGATTATTCTCTGCGCTCTGAGCGAACCAGTTTGCATGAAGTGGAAGAGCCCCCCAAAACCGATTCGGAAATGCCCCGTGAGCGTGTTGTTGCGAAAAGCAACGATGCGATGCTGATGGGTCTTGGCGACGTTATCTTCCCGGGAATGCTTGTCCTTTCAACGCTACAGTTTGTCGAGGGCGATGCGGGTGTTCTCATGGCGATAACCACGCTTGTTGGAAGCCTCATTGGCTACTCGGTTCTGATGTACTTCGTAGGAAAGGGGCAGGCGCAAGCAGGTCTTCCGTTGCTCAATGGAGGAGCCATTCTTGGCTACATCATCGGTGGCTTGCTTACGATTGGTATCGCGATGTTCCAATTCAACATTAGTTTCTGAGGTGATTGAAAATGCTTGATATGCACGTGTTCCGAGAAGAAGCGGAGAAAATACGCGCCGATCACGACCGTCGTGGACTTCCCTACGACAACATCGAAAAAGTGATTGAACTCGATACAAAATGGAAGATTGCGTTGCGTGAAACCGACGAACTGCGACGAAAGAAGAACGAGGCTGCACGTGGAATCGGCGCTGCAAAAAAATCAGGCAACGATGCTGAAGCGCAGCGAATCCTTTCCGAGGTCGCCAATCTTGGAGCACAGATTTCTGAGATGGAAAGCGTCACCGATGCCTTTCTCAAGCAACGCGATTCGGTCCGCATGTCAATTCCAAATCTCTTGCATCCAGACGTTCCCTCGGGAGCGGATGAATCCGGGAACACCAAACATTCACTTCACGGAAAGAAGCCTTCATTCGATTTCGAACCAAAAACCCACAATGAACTGATTGAAGAAAACAAATGGGTCGATTTGGAACGCGCTGCGAAAATAACTGGAAGCCGATTTTATTTCCTCAAAGGAGATTTAGCCCGACTTGAGATGGCATTGCAAGCCTACGCAGTCGATTTCATTCAAGAACGCGGGTTCACCTTCGTTCAGCCCCCTGTTATGATGAACAGGACGGCGTACGAGGGCGTGACCGATTTGTCCGACTTTGAGACCGTTATGTACGGAATAAATCCAGATGGCTACTACATGATTGCAACATCCGAACACCCGCTTACGGCAATGTACATGCAAGAGACCGTTCCAGAGGAACTACTTCCAATCAAGATTGTTGGAGTCTCTCCATGTTTCCGTAGAGAGGTCGGCGCCCACGGACAATCCGATCGCGGGATATGGCGCGTACATCAGTTCACGAAGGTTGAACAAATCATCATCGCAACGCCTGAAACGTCATGGGAATTGCACGAGGAATTGTTGCAGAATTGCATTGACCTGTGGGATGCACTCGGATTGCATTATGAGGTTGTCAACATCTGCACGGGCGATATGGGGACTGTAGCTGCTCGAAAATACGATCTTGAAGCATGGTTGCCCGGAGCAAAGGCGTTCAAGGAAATCGTGTCCTGTTCCAACTGCACGGATTATCAAGCCAATCGGTTGGATATACGATATGGAACGCCAGGACATCCGAATCAACCGACCGTTCACACGTTAAATTCCACAGCCGTTGCAACATCTCGAGCACTGGTCGCCATCATTGAGCAAAATCAGCTTGAGGACGGTCGCGTTCAGATTCCTGCAGTCTTGCGACCGTACATGCAAGGCCAAGAGGTCCTCGAACCCTGCTCATGGTAGGCTTAATAAATACTAAACTTACATTGCTCATTGGAGCGGAGCGGAATGTCACAAAATCGCTTGTACTTTGGTTACGGATCGAATCTTGATTGGGAGGATTGGACAAGGTTTTGTTCTAAGCTCGATGTCAGTCCACTTGGATTGAAAGAGCGAGAATCTGCTTGGCTCATCGGACATCATTTGAAATTTCATTATCGTTCATCAGGCCGCAAAGGAGGTGCAGCAGATGCCGTGCCCATCAATGCCTACCACGCCACAGCAGGGGCATTGTTTGAGGTTGACGAAGAGGCTTGGACTGCTTTGGTTGCCAAGGAGGGGGCCCCAAATTATTACCAAGAAAAGGACGTTCTCGTTGTCGGTTGCGATGGTAAATTCCATAATGCAACAACTTTCGTTGTTTGTGAGCATCGAAAGGAAGCAAACTTTGTGCAGCCAACCGATGTGTATTACCAATTGATTCACCGAGGACTTGAAGACCGAGGTTTGCCAACTGCAGGGCTTGAACAAGCGATGCACGAACCCATTCAAACTCCAACCATCAAACATCTGTTTGTCTATGGCACGTTGATGCAAAACCAAACTCGTTTCAATCAAATCAAGCCATACTGCCTCTCAATACAACAGGCGTCGACAAAAGGTCTCTTGCATCATTTGGGTTCTTTCCCTGGTTTGAAACTAGGAGAAGGCACGGTACACGGTGAATTGGTCGAGATGAATGATGTCGAGCAATGTCTCGAACAGATGGATTGTATCGAGGGGTTTCTCGGATTCGGACATCCTGATTCCTTGTTTCATCGAACCATCGTCCAAATCCAAACCAATTCTGGTACACAGTGGGCTTGGACTTACGTGTATGGTGGAAGCGTTGATGCATATTCAACAATCAGCGATGGTCGATGGGTATGATCATTCAGTATCTTCAACATCAAGGAGAGTTGCTCCTTGCTCGACTCGGTCGCCTGCACTGAAATGAACGACTGTGACAGTACCGTTGTCTGATGCTACGATTCTGTGCTCCA
>PBSP01000058.1 GCA_002726845.1 Methanobacteriota archaeon
GGAGGCCACACGCTAACAATGATGGATGAATCGATGATAATGCAATGGCTGAACCGATCGTATCCATATCACCATTTGAACCTGTTAGAACGGGAACTGCACCACGTTCAATGGCAGAATCAAGCCATTGTTTCATTGCGGTCAGATCTTGTTGGCTTCCGTTCAAGATTCTCCCTCAAGCGATTTCTTGAGTTCTTCATATGCAGCAATAAGTTTTGCCTCATGTTCTGAGAGTCTTTCCGCATGTTCAGAAAGCGTTGAATGTGTTGTTTTGAGTTCTTCAATCAATTCCTCTTTGTTGTCAACTTCGACCAATACGCCACCGAGTTGTCGGTGCAGAGCCATTCCTTTAGGATGCTTTTCAACTGCAGTAATGGTTGTTGAAAGCTCTTGCAATTGTGCACGAACGGTCGCAACTTGATGGCGTGCATTTTGGACTTCGGTCACAACGACTTGGAGTTGTTCGACGGTGCTCATGCTTCGTTCGAGTCGTCTTTGGTTGAAGAACCTGCGGATTCAATCGCCTGTAAAATTTCATCTGCTGCTATCAAGCCACGGATACGTGTATTCCACATTGCTCTGAGGTCTTTCGCATTTTGTTCATGCAGTTCGAAACAAAAACTGTTTGAATCAACAAGTTTGCTTTCGGTTTCTGAAACGAGTGAATCGCGCAATGCCTGAAGATCATCTGCATCGGTTTGTGTCACAACGCATACAAGCGAGTAGGGCGTTTCCGCCACAACCATCACTCCTCTTCGGAGGATTCTTCGGCTGCACTTCGCTCAAAATCCAATGCGGCTTGTTGAGCGATGAACGCCATGTCGGCGGTTGTTGCCCCTTCAACGGAACGTCGTAGAATTCGGGTGTTTGCGTCACTTGCACGTGTGAACGGTTCCCATGCGCCACCGGCGAAGGTGTGGTTACACTTGCTGCAGTGCCAGATACCTACCGATTTTCGAACGACTTTTCGATAATGGCATACCGGACATGTGTATTTTGCATTCTTCTTTGCAAGTGCGCTTCCAGCATTGCGTCGAACACTGACACCGTAGCGTGCTCCGAATCGGGCTGTTGCCTTTGCTTTCTGAGTACGCTTTGCCAATCAGTTCCTCTCCTTTTCTGCTACCATTTTTCTTAATTCAGTGCACTTTGTTTCGGCGACCTCTAGAATCTCGGCAAATTCGCTCGGTGTGAACACTCCTTTTAGCCCCTTCTGTAGGGAATGAAGATGCCCTTCATCACCAAGTGTGATGTGTATGCGCTCGTCTCCACCGAGTTCTTCTTCCTCAGAGGGGTCGTAAACAAAGCGTCCGCCGGCTCGTTTGAAAGAAGCCATAATCGGAGTTCCATTGACTTTCAGTGTGTGGTCTTCGCCGACGTCAAACCGTTCTGCAGGCACTATGGAAGTACGAAGTGCCGCAATAGCAGCGAGTCCAGCAGCATCAAAGATGTTACCTCCGTCGGATAGAACATGAATATCGATCATTACACCCCAGACCTTTTCGCCAGGGACAATGCACAACTCTTCCATGTCGATGCAACCGGATTCACGGATTCCTCGATCGACCACGCGTCCCAACTCAATGGATTCTGGTGAGGGGGGTCCTGGCTCGTATTTTCGGTGAGCGACGGGGCGAAGTTCTGCTCCGCACATGAGGGAGCCTTGAGTTGGACGATCGGGCCATGGAGTACGAATTTCGAACTTGACACCAGCAAAAACGATGGTGTCGCCCCAAACTACCTTAGCGGATCCTTCTGCGTTGTAGAGACAATCGACCTCGAGCTGAACATTGCGTCCGTCAAATTGACCTCGCCCATCAAGTCGCTGATCTTCAGCGGACAAGCGGTTGATTTCTTGGCGAAGTAAGGAGGGGACCAATTCGACCATCATGCATCACCTCTTTCGTATCGACGCTTCAAAGCGTCAGCCATGACCTCATGAATTTCTTTTGCGGCTTTGAAATTGTATTCCATCGCAAGGTTGTATTCATCGATTGAGAGGTCACCATCCATTTGCAAGAAGGCGATTTCACCGGTATTGGGTAGAATTCCAACCGGTAAATCTGCTTGTCCGTAATTGTCTTCCGCTTTGTCGAGGTCCAACACAACCGTGTCTTCGATTTTTCCAGAGGCAACACCCACAATCATGTCGCGCATTGGGATGCCTGCATCGGCTAGCGCAACGGAAGCAGCGGTGATGCCTGCACATCGAGTTCCTGCTTCAGCGGCGAGTATTTCGATTTCAACTCGAATTTTTGAACGAGGGTATCGCTCAACGAGAACAACCGATTCTAAGGCTTCAGCAGTGACTTTTGAAATTTCTCGGCTTCTTCGATTAAATCCAGGTCGGATTCGGTCACCTGTTGAAAAAGGTGCCATGTTGTAACGTACATCAATCACCGCTCGATCTTGTCGTTGAATCTTACGGGGATGCGCTTCCATAGGGCCATAAACAGCAGCAACTGCAACGTTCAGTCCATGCGTCACCATTGCTGAGCCGTCTGCAGCCGGTAGCACACCCGCTTCGATTGTCACAGCACGCATTTCATCGATTGCTCGTCCATCCAGTCGTTTTCCATCATCGCGTAGTAATTTTACGTCTCCATATCCACCCATCAGTGTTCACCTCGTTCGTTTTCTAGTGCCAGTACGGCAGTTTCGAATGTATTTTTGTGTCCTTCTTGTTGAAGGGTTTGAATCAATTGTCGAGATGCAAGCATATCCTCAGCATCCCCATGAATCCAAACACGTCCGTTGTCTCCAACAATGATTCTACAGTTGGTCACATCCCGAATACGACTCAAAGTTGCATTGTTTTCGCCTCTGAGTGTATCAACAAGATTGACGGGAATAGAGACCACTGCTCCTTCGTTGAGTCTGCGTAATCCAACACCTTTCATTGTCAACACCATGTTGTGTGTTTCGTCGACCTCCTGTATGCGAGCAAGCGCTGCATCACCGATACCAAGGTGCTGTCGTGTTGAGCCATACTCAACTTTCCACGGTGCTAAGGACATGGGAAGTAGTGCTTGAAACGGGCCGTTGACATCAAAAAACCAAAGATTGTTTCGGACTTCAGCAACGTAGCCTATGATGAGATCTCCAGAACGTGGCATGTATGCGCTGTTGATCGGTAGAACAGAAACAACATCGTTGCGTTCGTTCAACCAGCCGAGTCGGGTTGCTATGAATTCGTTGTTTTCGGCAATCGTACCGGAACCTGCTCGCTTCCCGGTTGCTGGTCCGATGACCATTCCCGGGGTCACGAGGCGCTGCTCGGCGCCAACTTGACCTTTGGACATTCTTTTCTCTCCAAACCTGCCCACTCGCCATCCCATGATAAAGGACACCCTTTTGTCATGAGGAGATTTCCTTGACTTCTGCGTTGTTTGCACGCTTCAAAACTTGGCCTATGATGTCCCCTTTCATACCTGCTGGAATTTCAATCACGCATGCCCAATCACCATTTTCAAGCCAACCTTCTTTTTTCTGGTAGATTCGCAAGAGTTGACTAACCGAACCATAAGCGCTACCGGGCACTCGAAATGCGAGGCGCACCGATTCGAAACTAAGAGGAATCAGCGGTTTTAATTTTGCAATGGCATCCTTAATTTGTTCTTCAAGCCGCTTAAATGGGTCGACGGAATACTTGGATTCTTCAAGGGCCAATTCAATCCGTGTGCGGGGATGAGGTGACTTGCTTTTTGGATCGATGGCCTGGCTGTGTATGTGATGAACAATTTGCTGCCGCATGTGTTCCACACGGGCTTTACGTTGCGCTGTTGTCAACTGAATGGACCCCTTATCGAGAATGATGTTGAGAATGGTTACCGTATCCGTAGTTTCAAATGCATTGATCAATGCTTCTTCTGTAGGACGTTCACCTGCACGTGCATCATGAAAGATTTCGTCCATTGCCATGAAGTCATCAATTTCGATATTCGAAGCATCCAATTGCCATTGGTCGACCAAATCTGGATCAACCAGAACTTCATACCGTTTTCCGCCTTTCTCGAGGCGGGCCAAGACTGCATTATCGAGACTGACCATCCGGCCACATCCTCTTAGAAACAATCACTTGCGTCTCAATCCTCTAAAGGTTTGAGCCTATCAAGTTGCTTGTTCACTTCATCTCGGTCGAGAATGCGATATCCGTTGCCATCGACGACAACGACCTCAACAGCCTCTCGGTTCAATTCTGCGTCGTTTGCTGAACGCAGTGCTTCAAGACCCATTTTCATGGCTGCATTCAACGTCATACCTGCCTTCCAGTTCTTTTCAAAGTATTCAATAACGGTGTTGCGGTTGCTACCGATTGCTCCTGCATGATACGATTGATATGCACCAGAGGGGTCGGTCTCATAGAGGTGAATTCCTTCGTCATCGACGCCACCAATCAGTAGGGCGGTACCAAACGGTCGAGAACCTCCGTATTGAGTGAACGATTGTTTAAAGTCGCAAATTTTCTTGACAAGCACATCAACCGGAACTGTATCTGCATAGGTAATACGGTTAATCTGTGATTCAACACGGGCTCGCGCCACAAGTTGTCGAGCATCAGCAACAAGGCCAGAGGTAGCAACGCCAACGTGCTCATCAATTTTGAACATTTTTTCAATGGATTCAGGTATGATAAGTCGTGACGCAATACGCTTGTCGCAAACCAATACGACGCCTTCTTTGAATTTCAAACCGGCAGTGGTCGTTCCGCGTTTGACGGACTCCCGTGCATATTCAACTTGGAACAATCGTCCGTCTGGGCTAAATGTTGTAATTCCATGATCGTATCCTCTTCCACTGGGTTGCATTTATCTCACCATTTTGTTCTCGTCATCGACGCTTTATGAGGGTGATGTTAAGTCACCTTATGCTACCCAGATGAAGGACCCATTTGAACACTTGGCTTGTTTTCCCTTAATCTCATGAACTTGGTGTTCATGGGAGGTTCATGCGAATTGCGGTACTCAGCTCTGGAGGAAAGGACTCCTCGGCCGCTTGGTGGTGGGCAATGTGCCGTGGATGGGATGTTGTTGCAATCGTGACAGTCAAAATTCAAGACGGTGATTCGCACATGTTTCAGGTTCCAACAACCAATTGGGTTGAAAACCAAGCACATTTAGCTGGAATATCTTGGATTGGTGTGCCAGCAAGTGGCAGTGTCGAAGACGAAATCGAAGCACTTGAACGTGAACTTTCTCAACTTGATATCGATGCTGTTGTAAGTGGAGCGTTGCGATCAGACTTTCAAAAACAACGGCTGGATTGTATGTGTCAACGTCTGGACATCCACTCGTTTTCCCCGCTGTGGCACCAATCACCAATCGAACACCTCCGTGGAATGGTAAACGCCGGTTTTGAAATCATGATCACATCCGTTTCCTGTGAAGGGCTTGATCACAATTGGCTGGGTTGCGTCCTTGATGAATCCGCTCTGTCCAAATTGCATGAGTTGTCACTTCAGCATCGCTTCAATGTTGATGGCGAGGGCGGTGAGTATGAGACGTTTGTACTCGGAGGACCCATTTGGCCTCGCTCGTTCAAAGTTGAGGGAGAAAAACAGTACTCAGCAAATCGCGGATTGTACAAGATTCATTCCGTATTTTGAATCGCTTTGCGAGCCAATGCCACAGCTTCATCCACAATCTCTCCAGAAACGCCAATGTGGTTGCTGGGTTCAAACATTGCTTCTAGTTCTTCTGCACTGAAAGCAGCCGATATTGCTGGCGTTCGACTGCACACATCGATGAGTTCTTCCTTGTTTGCAACGGCAGTAAAGGATGCTTCACGAAGTATTTCATGGGCTTCATCTCGAGCAATTCCCTTTTCGACAAGGTCGATCATTACTTTCTCTGCCATTACCAACCCTCGTTGAGCGAGGATGTTTTCCATGCACCGTTCAGCATCAACCCACATATTGGTCAAAACTTGCCGTGTTTTGGACAAAACATCCTCACACAACGCACTCCCATGAGACAATGTGAATCGCTCACTGCTTGAATTTGCGAGATCTCTCTCATGCCACAAGATTGCATTTTCGTAAGTGGGTATGATGAACGAGCGTACAATACGTGCAAGACCCGATGCGTTTTCTGATTTGATAGGGTTTTTCTTGTGTGCCATCGTCGATGAGCCAACCTGCTTCTTGACATCGAATCCTTCTCCCGCCTCTGCAAGTTCTGAACGCTGCAAATTTCGAACCTCCTGAAGGATTTTTTCACAAGTTGTTGCAACATTAGCGAGCCATGAGACGTATTCGACATATCGGTCGCGACCAACAACCTGCGTTGTAGCTAAGGGTACACCTAGACCAAGATGCGTAAGTATGAGGCGTTGCAATTCTCGAGCGTTTGCTCCTTGTGCTGCCCCTGTTCCTACAGCACCGAGAAACTTCCCAACAGCGATGCGTGGCGTCGCTTCGTCCAAACGTACAAGATGTCGACGCAACTCATCAAGCCAGACAGCTGCTTTGAGGCCAAACGTAATTGGAACAGCTGCTTGTCCGTGTGTTCGACCAAGCATGACTGTATCTCGCTCACGTTCGGCTACATCAGCACACACACCAATCAGCAAACAGAGTTGGTTCCGCAACATCACAATACTGTCGCGTAATTGCAACGCAACCGCAGTATCAACGATATCGTTTGACGTTGCACCAAGATGAATGCACCATCCCGCTTCCCCTGCGGCTTCAGCCATGGCTTTCGTAAGGGCCATGATGTCGTGTCGGGTTTCCGCTTCGATCTCTGCCACGCGTTCTTTCCGAACGGATTCAGGATTGGCGATCGCGGCTACAGCTTCATAATCTTCCTGTGACACTCGTCCAAGTTTCCAATGCGCCCAAATGAGTGCACGCTCAACCTCAAGTTGACGTTCATGACGGCCCAACTCGGACCATATATGTTTGAAATCTTGAGAGCCGTACCGATAATCGAGCGGGCAGAAGGCCATACCGTATGGTCAAGTAGAAACTTCATGAACCTTGCTCATTGGCATTCGTCTTTATCTCGTCACGGGATTCATCGTCCATCAACATAGCATAACGTACCAACAAAATAGCAAAAACGGTCGACGTCATGAAAGCAAGACCAACGTAAATTGAAAGTTTGAACCACAACATTGCAACGCCGATCAAGGATAAGTAGGCAAACAGTTGACAAATATTGGATGCTGTTTTTAATTTCTTTTCCATGTGTCGACTCAGTTTACCATTGTTTTCTAACAGAAAGGTGTAGATGAGGAAATATATCGCCTGGAACGGCAATGTAGCAGCGATAATGGAGAGGGCTACTTCCCGTATGGTCGAATGATTGGTTTCCTGCTCAATACCCTGAAACAACATGACTGCAGTGTTTGTTCCCAGAAGTGCTGCCATAATCGTCCAGCGTTTATCCTGTGAGGAGGTTCGGCTCTCAACATTAACCGAATCTTCACTCATGACTCACACTTGTTCGGTGTGGGTTTGAAGATATCGCCAATTGAATGGGATAAAGTGTGATTTTCTAGCTCCAAAAATTTGGCCACTAGATTGATTCAAGGAGTTTGATGAGCGCACCCGTTATGGTTGCTACAATGAACAGCAAAATCATCATGCCGATTGGTCCATACTGATTTGTATCGTTAATTGCCGTCTGGAAGAAACCGTCTCGTGCAACTGCCTGTCCGAATCGATCTGCCTCTTCATAGGGAGGGGGTTCCCGTCGTGGAATCCGCTCACCTTTCCGAACTTCTCCGCTCATGAACCTCTGAGGCCAAACGAGGTCAAGAGCATTGTGGATGGAGGAAATCAAATCCTATGACCCGTTGCTCTGAACATGGCGGAGCGTTGGTCGATTGATATGGCTGGTAAACGCATCCATCTTTCGGTTGTAGGGGGTTGTGGTGGAACCACATTTGGTCTTCACTGTGCAGTGAATGAGATCGAATCTGGAGGTCGGGTACTCTGGGCTTCTCCAGAAATGCCCAATGCAACTCGATTTTCTCAACTTTTTGAATCACTGAACATTGTTGAGTCCAGTCGTTTCCATGCAATGAACCTCATTGGCGCAATGGATCGCTGCGTTGATGCCATTGTTGAAGCGGAGAAAAATCTTCCAAGAGTGGGTTTGATTGTCCTTGATGATTGGTGCTCCCCAACAGGACGTATCGAGCGTGAGCATTTGGATGCCGTTTTCGATCTAAGCACTCGATTGGCGAAAGAGACCGCCCTTCTCTTGATTGCAAAAGCTGGTACAGATGTAACTGGAAAACAAGAAATGTTCCACCCACGTTCGAAAACAGATTTCGAGAAAGCTGGATTTGAAATCTGGGGCCTAACAACAGGCAAGCAAAAAACTGTACAACTGATTCGCAACGATGTTGTGGATGAGGGTCAAATCAAGGATTCAGGATTCATCTTCTGAACCTTCACCAAGCAATTCCGCCATTTCTTCCAGAGCTTCATCATCGGGTTCATCAAAACGCTGAGGGTGACGGGCACCGCCTTCGAGAACATCTTCACCAGCGACTTTAGGTTGCTGGTTTTTCAGTGCGTCCATGCGATTTTTTTTCGCTTTCATAGCTACAAAGATCATCATACCAAGAAAAGCGAGAATCAAAACAATCATGGTTACGGTGCGCGTTGATTCATCAGCCATGCTGTCTGTTGACGCACGTGTCTAAAGATTGTTTTGGATTGCTTCTGTGGCTTTAAGAGGTTTTGATAAATGGCGACGAGAAGACGCAGGAGGTTGAATCCAAACACCAAGAGGTAAATTTCTCCAAGATTCTTCCCACGCATCCTCCATTGTTCGGCCGCACTTCTTGCACCTTAAGCCCTGATTATTTCCCATCGAGGTCATGGCTTTGTTGCATTCTGTACAGGAGGGACGTGAACGATCGGGAACAATTGCTCGAATCCGTAAACCTTCAATGTGAATTGTTTCATCGGGTGCTTCCAATCCTTTGCATTCAACAATATCACCAGTTCGCAAGTGTTGAGCAAGACGGGCAATGTCGCCTGATTCTCGGAATGCAATGTAATGATTTGAATCGGAACGAATTCGAGTATGGCCACCCTTTATCACGTCGACTCCCGTGACTTCAACTTCAAAGGCGTCATCAAGATGGTCGTCTGTTGCTTGGTTTGTCTCAAAAATCATAGAACCAGAAGTGGACTCTGTGTCCGGTCCGTCGACCAACATTTGGAGAGCCTTTTCTGCACCTGATTTTGTCCATGCCCTGATGCCAAAGAGTACAGGTGAATTTCCTCTTGGTGCAAGCATCGATGTGCCTAAACGGTGATCACGACAAAGAAACGTTTCTTCCATCTCATCGATGATTTGCATTGCGTCTTGATCCAGTCGACGGGGCCCCTCACACGACTTGAGCCTCCATGCGATTGCTTCGTAGGTTTTGATGTCAGCTGGCCAATGAACAGCGAGCGATGCTCCGATTCGACCATTGCCGCCCCACGATTTTGTGGCTGGGGGAAGTTCTTCCAAGTGGATTTCTCTCCTTAGACCGTTTCTATAGAAGGCAGCAAAGGGTTCTGGTTTTGAATACCAAACCATTCCAGGATCGGATGGAAACTGCTCCCTGTCACTGTGGTGGCTCGATTGTATTTCACCACCTAATGGTTCAATTTGTGACGTCCAGTGTTGATCGAGGAAATGCAACAATTCCTGCTCATTATCGGTTTTCAATTCAATAGCAACTGCTGCATTACCCCTTGTTCTTCTCTGTGCAAAAGGCCAAAGGCGAACCAATCGTGGTTGGCCAGCGTTAACATTCGCTGGAAGCGATTTTACGAGCTGATGCAAGACCTCCGTCGTGCACCCGCCACCAAGTGAATCCGTGTCATCCAAGCCAAGCCAACCCAAGTTACCACCTCATTGGGTCGTAATAATCACCCGGGTCTGCCACATCAAGTACTCTGTCAATAACCTGCGGAAGTCCAAGTTTGTCGGAGACTTCGAACGTTCGAGCACCTATCGCCCATCCTGCGCCCATATCGGATTTGCGATCGCCGATCATGGCATCGAGCGGATGCCATGGTTTCGGTTTTTGACCAGCCCAATCAATCGATTTGTTTTCTCTGTTTTCGTTTCGTAAAATGTTGTTTCCTTTAATCAGCATGCCAGGCCACGGTTTTCGACAAAAACAACGGTCACGATTACGGTGTGGGCAAGTGATGATGATGTCAAGAACAGCATCGGGGTGTTCTTCCAGCAACTGGCTCCTTAGGGATGCATGAATGGAATGCAACCGTTCTACTGACCAAAGTTTGCGCATGATTGGAGATTGATTTGTTACAACACAAACTGAATACCCTTCTTTGCGAAGTCTGGCGATGGCTTCACCACTTCCTGGTATGATCTTCAACTCATGCGGATGATTGACGTAACCGTTTTGTCCATAATTGAGAACACCATCTCGATCGATAAAGGCAATTGGCCCCTTTGCAAGACCTTCTCCGTCAATAATAGGGCCTTCCATGTTTCATGGAGAATGACTGGGTTGTTGGTCTTAATGGGCAAACGTTTCTATGATGTTGGGTTTTGGCAACAGCATGTTCCTTCCCCGAGAGGTCGCCACAATCGGCGGGGCATTGGGTATGGTACTCCTTGCAGTATCATGGCACAGGCGAAACCGTCCAGGTGTTTCTAGGCCAGCGCAAATCGGTTGGATGTTGGTCGGAATCTATTTTTTCAATGATGTTTCTTATTATCTCCAAATTGATGATGTTGTCCTGGCTGTAATGACCGCTTTGGCATTGCCGATTGCAGTCGGTCTCATCATTGCTGAATCACGCTCTCTCTCAAAGCGGGATCGAGATGCACTCAATTGGGCACGCGGCTGCATCGCATATGCAGGTGGGCCCTACCTCCTTGTTGCTCATGTACCATGGCTTTCGGTTTTGGCGATTTGGTTCGTCGCCTTTCAGGTTGCTCTTTTCCTCTCATTTACAGGAACCATGGACATCAAACTTGGTGAAACCCGAGTCAATACGGAAGATGGATCTTTCCTGTGGAGCGAATGGGATGGCAACAAGTGGTTCATGACCGATCGTTTTGCAGAACATCCGTTTCAAACCGAGTTGGTGTTGTCGGATGGAGGATATATCGGTATCAATTTCGTATTAGCATGCACAGCATTGCAATCGATGATTGTGTTTATTGGTGCAATTTCAGTCCTCGATGTTGACCGAAAACGGCGAATTCGTGCTCTTCTGTTTACCGTACCAATCATACACATCCTCAATTTGTTTCGCAATGCGGGCCTGATTTGGATGCATTATTCTTACAAGGAATGGGAAATACTTGGGATGAGTTTGTTTGAATTTGGTCATTCTTATGCATCTCGTTTTGTCTCATTGTTTGCAATGTTCGTCATGGCTGTAGCCATGTTTGAGCTGTTGCCCGAACTGCACCGTCACATACTCAGACTTATGGAAACAGCAGGAATACGTAAGAAAAAACGCCGTCCTAGTCTTTAGTCCAAGGAGCATCGGGGTTGTCGCGATGCCACAATTTTCCACTGTTGGATGGATATTCAATGTGCTCTCTTCCATTCGCATCCATCATTCCCATCAGATTTGATGGGGGTTGCTCATCTTGGTTTAGATCAAAATCTGCCCCGCCGAAGTCGTAAATTGGAATCTCGGATTGTTGATAACTGGGTATTTCAGTATCGTTTGGAGACAAATCAGGTGCTTGTGGCACGGACGCAGGAGTTTCGGGAGCATCCATGTTGAGTTGCAACATGTGTTCTGCAAATGCATCTTGCTTGTTCCATTCTTCATCCATGCGTTGCCTTGAATTGCTTCCAGTTCGCAAGAACAGAATCAAGAGTCCAATGAGTACGATGAGCATTGCTCCTCCAGCACCGTAGACGATATCGTTTGCAACGCTGGGCGCAAAGTCGGCATTATCGCCGATGCCGTCCCCATCAGCATCCTCTTGCTCGTTTTCATCATCAGGGAATTTATCGTTATCGTTCAAGACGCCATCGTTGTCCCTATCCATGGGATTGAACGTTGTTTTGCAATTTTCCTGATGCTCTTCTATTTCATCATCAGTGAGAACACCGTCATTGTCTAAATCGATCGCATCGCTTGAGAATTCGTTCTTGAGGGGGAGTAAGTCGAAGGATTCCGTTGTAATCGTACGACCCATCGTGTATTCAACGATCATCAATTCAGACTCACAGGTACAAAAATATGCGAGCATTTCGCCATATTCAATAAGTAAATCTCCGTTCTGGTCCACTTCTTTGAGAATCTCTTCA
>PBSP01000059.1 GCA_002726845.1 Methanobacteriota archaeon
AGAAATGATGTCGCCACAAAAAGATAAATTTCCAAAATTCTGGCGCTCCGTAGAGGTTAATTATGGTCGTTCAATAACTTGGTTTGAGTGGTTAGTAAATGATAACGGTGGGGCGATGACTGCCAATAAAATTACTCAGATATCCAAATTAGAGGAACACGAAATAAAAACGGAAATAGCCAAACTATATCGAAAATTTACTGACCAGTTAATGCAGAGTATGACCTCCTTAGGCGCCCCTTGATTTTTGACTGCCAAGACAATTATCAAAGACTGGCTACAGTTAGTCGACACGGTGATAGTGTGGAAGAGTACCTCAACCTGATGCGGAGAATTCTTGAGGAGGGAGAACAGAAAGGGGACCGAACTGGAACAGGAACCTTATCTGTGTTTGGACACCAAATGAGATTCAATTTACAGGATGGGTTTCCAATGGTAACAACCAAGAAATTGCACCTAAAATCAATTGTTTACGAATTATTATGGTTCTTAAAAGGCGACACCAATGTAGGATATCTTCAAGAAAACGGGGTAAGAATATGGAATGAATGGGCTGATGAGAATGGTGACTTAGGCCCGGTATATGGCAAACAATGGCGACAATGGGAAGCAAAAGATGGTCGAATAATCGATCAGGTAGAAGCTGCTATTGCGATGATCAGAACCAACCCCAACAGTAGAAGAATCATTGTCTCAGCATGGAATGTTGGCGAACTGGACCAGATGGCACTGATGCCTTGTCATGCTTTTTTCCAGTTTCATGTTGCAAACGGCAAACTCAATTGCCAACTTTATCAAAGAAGTGCTGATGTGTTCCTAGGCGTGCCCTTCAACATTGCCTCATACGCACTTCTAACTCACATGATGGCACAAATCTGTGACTTGAAACCCGGTGTGTTTGTCCATACTATTGGCGATGCCCATCTATACAACAATCATCTCGAGCAGGCAAGACTTCAGGTAAGCAGAACACCAATGAAACTCCCAACTCTCAGACTCAACCCTGATATTAGGAAAATCGACGACTTCAAATTTGAAGACATCGAGATCCTAGATTACCAACATCACCCACACATTTCTGCTCCAATCTCAATTTGAGTGATCTTATGCTGACAATGATATTCGCATGTGACCTTGATAATGCCATTGGCAAAAATGGTGATTTGCCATGGCGCCAATCAACAGATCTTCAACATTTTAAACAAATTACCACCGGAGGAACAATCGTAATGGGAAGGAAAACATGGGATAGTCTTCCGGGAATGTTACCTAATCGTCGACATCTAGTTATGTCTAGAAATAATCTCGATGCCGTCGAAACGATAACTTTTGATGGGGTATTAAAGTTGAGTGAAACCGACGAGATTTTCATAATTGGTGGTGGTGAAATCTACTCACTGTTTTTACCGCACGCTGATAAAATACATCGAACAATTATTCATTGTAAAGTCAATAATGCGGACACCTACGCACCAATGATTGATTATGAGGAGTTTACCGTTAAGAATTCAAAATTTGTGGAGAAATCTGCTCGGGATGACCATGACATGACGTTTGAGTTACTGGTAAGAATTGATTAATTATTCCTTGATATTATATTCTGTAACCCTTACACCAAGTCTACCGGTAAGTGCCTTTCTTTGCATTATGCGTTGATATTTTTTCTCGAACGCTGCTTTCAAATCAAGCTTCATGGCAATTGAATGGCCCATTAACAGAATCAGAACATCTGCCATTTCCTCTGCGCATTCTTCAATCGGCTTACCCTTGGTAATTGCCGCTGATAATTCCCCTAATTCTTCAACAGTTAATGCGATTCTGTAGCCCATATCATGACCATTTTTACCTGCAAAGTCATGCTTGTGATGGAACTCCGCTACTTTTTTCATCATAATCTCCCATTCATCTTTCGGGACATGAGACACCCAATCAAGTACTGACATTCCTTCCATGAAGGCGACTTTGTGCAGACAAGGAATATACCTTTCCTTAGAACTGCAATAGTCTTAGTACGCTTAGAATAACAGGGTTTAGCCGATCATTGGCTTGAGATGCCACTAAGTTATGCGATAATTCGGCGCTGGGATCTCCTGGCTCTCGTCCAGCTGCCCAGTTTGATGAAATACAAATTGCCGAGTATGGTATCATGATTTCGTTGGCTAACTTAACCTCCCTTGCCATAGTCATACCAACCATATGACCTCCTAACTTATCGATTGCATCTACTTCTGCTCGTGTTTCAAAATGAGGGCCTTGAGCAAGCCAGTACGTGTAATACATCTTTTCTGAGTCATCAAAACCCTGAGCATCTCGAAGGCTCTTCTCAATCATACTGTTTAATTCACGGGAAAATGGTTCGGTTACGGAAGTGAATACGGCAAACGTATCATTGTAACTTGTTGCGACACCTGTGAAGTCAATGTATTGATCAGCGAGACCCACTTTCCCCGGTGGAAAGTCTGCTGCAAGTGTACCGATTGAACAAACCGAAATAATAACCTCACAAGCAGAATTTTGCAAAGCCTTGATATTTGCTTTGTGATTTATCATGTGCGGTGGTTTGTTGGCACTTCCATTATTGTGATGACGCTGTAAGAAGACCAATTCCTTTTGTTTGCCTTGGCAATTGACAGTGATGCACTTGAGTGGAACATTACCAAATTCAGTATCAACAGTGACTTCATCACTCCGTATGACACTGATTTGGAGTTGTTCTAGTTCAGAACGATAGTCCGACTCTAAATTGATTGACACTAACCCAGTACCACCGATTATGCCGATTCGGTCCATATGCCGAACACCTCGATTTGATTATTCTTGGAGTCTGGCAATTAATTCCGCTTTTTTGCCGGAGACAGGCTTTCCTGCTGCTTTCAATTGCTCTTTCAATTCAGCTACAGTCATGCTTGAGTAATCAACATCTTGAGCATCGGCAGCAGCATCTTCTGAAATTGATTCCACCTGTTCTGATACTTCCTCCGACTCGGTGTCGTTCAAAGGTTCGATTTTTTCGGATTCCGGTTCCATTGCTTCAGCAGCATCTAGAATCGATGGAGATTCTTCTTCTTCCATTGCAGCAGCAAGCGCAGCGGCCTTTTTAGCCTTGACTTCGGCAGCAATTCTTGCTTCTTCGGCATGGATTTCATCAAGTGTAGGACCTTTTTCTGTGACCACACCAGATTGCAAGAGTTGGCTCTTTCTAATCGAGACGGACTTGATTGGATAAACTGGCTTGACAGCCTTTCTGATATCTTCTTCAAGCTCTCCGCCAAGAATAACCTCTTGCAACTTTGCGTAGGTATTTTTGGCTGCATAGCCTAAGAGTAAGTCCCTCGTTTTCGAGCGCATTGCTTGCTTTACAGATGTTTGGACTCGCTTTTGGGTTATAATTAGAGGTTTTAATCTAACCAGATATCCATCGGTTGTTACAACATCAACAACATCATCAATCTTCCCGCGATACCGCCTTATTTGTCGACGTGTGTGATCAGTTTGGTGGTGATGTCCAATAAATGTAGTAAGCGCATCTTGCCCAACACATTCGTCTACTCTAAACCGGAGTATTACATGCATCTTGGTGAAATCACCGTTGAATTCTTGCAGGGTCATTTCGTAAACCCTGCCGATTATGTGGTCATCTGACTCACCGAGTGTTTCGCCGATATGCTTGAAGTCCCAAGGGTGGCGTGGTGCTCTGATGGTATACCATCGTTTCATCTTCCATTTGTCACGCTGTTTTCGTGCTGCTGCACGCGCCTTTGCACTCACTTTTTTCGCCATCGATATCAACTCGGTTAGTCTTGCGGGGGCTACCCCACTTGCAAGTTGCCGACATACCCCCCCTATTTGAAAGACCCTGTTGAGGGTGCTGAGGTTATTTCCTGATTGACAAACCTCATGAACAACAATACCAACCGTCTACCATGGCCATTCACCACATTAATTGTCGAGCCACGGCCAGCGGACTGGATAACCTAGCAGCGATTGTCGACGCTATGGCATGGCTGTCCGGTGACAAAGACCAAATCATGGTTGACCAAACTACTTCGTATCACGGTTCTATCTTAAACATTGTAACAGTAAAAATAGAAAAAAATCGCCAGATTAAACAATTCACTGAAAAGTTAAGGCTTGGGGATCTGGACCGGATTATTCAGGGCATTTCTGAAAGAATTGATGACAGCAATACACTACACCTGAGATTATGTTTAGACTCCCTAGTCAATCAGCAGATTGAATTTATCACTTCAAATAAAAAAAGCGTAAAATGCACTATGAAAATTAAGGTCTATCCCGGCCAAGACCCTATCGATAACATTACACAGTATCTGTCGGGCCAGCATTGAGATACTAAGTATATTCAGATGTGGTAAATCACAAGAGGTTAAGTATCCCTAATCAGCGCATACATTGAGGAGATACATTGCCGCATGTAGTTACTTCATCGTGTGTTAATCACAAGTTTCAGGATTGTGTGGCTGTCTGCCCTGTTGACGCCTTCAGAGAAGCACACACTTACCTCGTTATCGACCCTGAAGAATGCATAGATTGTGGCGCATGCGCTACAGAATGCCCTGTTGAGGCAATTTACCTAGATGATAATGTTCCATTAAATGAAATCGAGTGGATTGACAGAAATGCAAATGAGTCGATAGACTCAGATGTTGCTGATGGCGGCTCGCCGATACTTGGAAAATTAAGGTAGGAGTAGATATTATGGGTGATTTGGATTTTAATAAATTTCGTAGCGGTAGTGAATTATTGAAGCGAGGTTTTGCAAGAATGCAGCAAGGCGGCGTGATAATGGATGTTGTTAACCCGGAACAAGCCGCCGTTGCTGAAGATGCCGGTGCTGTTGCGGTCATGGCTCTGGAGAGAGTCCCTGCCGACATCAGAAAACAAGGCGGCGTTGCGCGCATGAGTCATCCGGACATGATTCAGGGGATTCTAGACTGCACATCTATTCCAGTCATGGCCAAATCAAGGATTGGCCACGAAGGTGAATCCCGAGTTCTCGAGTCTATGGGTGTTGATATGATTGATGAATCCGAGGTTTTAACCCCAGCAGACCCATACTTTCACATCAATAAAAAGGATTTTGAAATACCATTTGTTTGTGGAGCAACCGAACTTTCAGAAGCAGTGCGTCGAATATACGAAGGTGCAGCCATGATTAGAACCAAAGGTGAGGCTGGCACAGGCAATGTAGTTGCAGCCGTCACACATGCGAGAATAATCGACCAAGAAATTAAACAACTAAAAAATCTTGATGAAGACAAGTTATCCATTGCTGCGGATTCAATAATATCCAGATACAGTGTGCTAGCAGAGCAATCATCGCTACCCGGAACTCACGATGTTACGCCGTTTGGCCCAATAGATGATACAATGCATTCTGAGGTTGTCGAAATTCTAAAAGAGGTAAAATCGATACAAAGACTCCCAGTAGTGACATTCTCTGCCGGAGGTATTGCTACACCAGCTGACGCCTCACTAATGATGAGGATGGGAATGGATGGAGTGTTTGTCGGTTCTGGCATATTCAAGTCAGATGACCCAAAAACTATGGCAGATGCCATAGTTCTCGCTACAGCGCATTACGACGACGGAGCCAAGGTGGCTGAAGCAATGGCCATGACGCAAGGCGACCCCATGAAAGGGGATGAGTTGGAAACGCTCGAAGTCCGATTGGACCAACGGGGATGGTGAGGTCTACTCCAGAGGTGTCTCAACTCCTGATTCACCAAGGGTCCACTTTAGAGTTTTGACGACACCCTGTAATGCCTTATGATTTCTCGCAGCTTCCTTCATGCCCTCCAGGTCTCCGTTCCTACGACACTGGTCATACCAATTCTTCCACTGCACTAGGCGATCCTCAGCATTTTCTAGCATTGATTCTATTTCGGCCCAAGTTCTACTGTAAGACCTGACAGGTTTATTGGTTTCATCAGTCATTGCAACAAATTGGCCAGATATAAGTTCTATTTATCCTGTATGATTCTATGGCCGTTGGAAACTTTTTCTTCAGTCAAAATTGAACCGGCTGGAATCTTAACATTGTCTCCAATCACGCAATTAATGAGGCTACAGTCATCTCCGATGCTAGAATTTTGACCGACAATTGACGAGATTATGCTACACCGGTCTCCTACTTTGGAGGCTTTCATCAACAAGCTTTCTATGCACTCTGTGTTTTTACCCAAGAAAGCATTCTCACATAAAACAGAATCAACAACTGGGGATTCTGAATGTGATGATTGCAAAAGATAACCACCATCCTTGGTCAACTCCCCAATCGGTAATTTGAATGGTAACTCTGCTGAATTATGCACAAGGTAATTCTGCGCTTTAATCAACTCACCCGGTGTCCCGACATCAAACCACACTCCATTCAATTTAACTCCATACATAGTATATCCTTCTTGTAGCAAGTGCGGAAATAATTCCTTGCTGAAATCAAATTTCTTCCCATGTGGAATATGGTTTATCACTTCTGGCTCAATAACATACAATCCAGCGTTGATAACATTACTAAATGCATCAGTTGGTGATGGCTTTTCCAGAAATTTTGTAATATAGCCCTCGCTTAGTTTACCGTTGACGATGCCACCCTTAGTTTCGGACAACCCGACAATCCCATACTCTGTTGGGTTATCTACTTCCCACAGAGCCATTGTTACCGCAGCATTACTATCCCTATGTGCTTTCAATACCATAGCCAAATCCGAGGATAAGATTGAATCACCAGAAGCAACAACAAAAGTTTTTTTCAACTTATCCTCGAGTAATTTTACGCTGCCAGCGGTGCCCATTGGGTTGGCCTCCTGGTTAACAGAGCATACGACATCAGAGTTTATGTTCCACGAATAAACTAACTCAGCTAAGCTGTCACCTTGATAACCGGTTGTGACAATTAATTCATCGATTGACAACTTAGTCAGTGCATCTTTAACATAGTTGATGACAGGTATTCCAAGGACATCAACTAACGGTTTCGGTCTATATTCGGTAAGTGGAAATAGTCTACTACCTTTCCCGCCCGCCATAATTATGCCAAGCACCGACTCACCCTATCTTCGTCTGGCAGAGTTGACATCTATCCTTCGCATGTTCTTTTTCTTGTTAGATTTGCGAGATTTGTTTTTGGTTGCAAAATCTTCTTGGCTTATTCCACCGAAAGTTATACTCCCATTGGACAACAATGATTGAGCAAGATTTTCTGCTACTTTCTCTGATTGAGCGCCGGTTTGCATTTCCTTAGCAACAGCCGCATTGTGATCTGTTAACCATGATTTTCTTTCCTCACGAACAGATTTTAACTCATCTCTCGCCTTGTTGACATCAACCATCAACTCCTCAATTTTAGCGTGAACTTCATTCGCCTTTTCTTTTAGTTCGACGAATTCTGTATG
>PBSP01000060.1 GCA_002726845.1 Methanobacteriota archaeon
TATCGCCGCTTCCACCACGCAAGAAGAAGACGGTTACCAACAAGAGGACGAGAACGGAACCAATGATAGCAAGGATCAGCATCAGATTGCTGTCTTCCGTATCGCCTTCGCCTTGATTGTCTGTGCTTGGCTGAGACCATGTATCGTTGGTTGCGTCATAATCCCAATCTCCAACCCAATCGCACTCCGAGTTCGTTGCGTTCCAGACAAACTCTCCGCCTGCAGCCTGAGCACTTTCGTTAACGAGAGCACCTCGACATTGGTTGAGGCGTACAAGAACCATCTTGGTCAGCTCATCGGACCAACGTTCGTCATCGCCTTCGTAGACACGAACCCAAACTTCAATCACTTCGCTCTCGTTGCTGTAGCGGTCGTCAATGTTCAACGTCAATTCAAATGTGTCGTCGTCTGAAAGTCTCTCAGCACGCGCAAATTTATCGTCGGATTGAAGATTGAATTTTTCAATCGCTGATACAGAGAAGTGCTCTCGAGTGAACGCAGCTTCTACGTAGACTTCACCGGTTTCCGATCCTGATATAATTCGGCCTGTGATGGTGTAAGTCGATTCGCTAACACCGATGGTACTGTTCTCGAAATCGTCGTATTGAACGACTGGAATTTCGTCACCGTATCCTTCAGGAACAACGACGAAGTACATTCGGAACTTGTCTGAGAATTTACCTGAAGCGTCGTAAACACGGAGTTCCATTCGAATTTGCGATTCTGCGGTAGCCGAATCATCAACCGTAACGTTCTGGAACCTGTAGGAGAACAACCCGTTGCTTGCAGCGGATTCTTCGAAGGTGTGGCCCTCGAGATTGAACGACGTATCGCCGTATGGGGCGTCAAAGAACACCTTCCACTCGTAAGTCACAATACCGTTGCTTCCGTCTATTGCATCTGCATCAAAGGATTCGCTTGCATCAAAGTGAACGACAAGCTCGCCAGCTTCGCTTAGGATAATCCGGTTGACATCCCACTCAGTACCAGAAACGGTCTTGGTTTCGATAAATTCGATGTTGTCTGCATATTCATCGCGCATGTCAATGCTCATGTTTGCTTCAGGTGCGTAGGCATCGGCAAGAACATCGTTGGTTTCAACAACGACCGAGATGATTCGAGCGTGTCCTGCATCGTCATGAAGAAGCAAGGTTACGGTCCATTGCGCGCCTTGGAGACAACCGGTTGCAGAGGAAAGATCTGTTTTACAGAAGGTTGCAGAAGGAGTCGCTCCCTCAATGTGGTCCGTTCCTGACGCCATGGTTTGACCCATCCAGTCGGTTGGCCCTGCCAAAATCCAGTCAGCGGTCAACGTTGCGCTTGTTGCAGTCGTGTAGCCAAAGGTAACGGTTGCATCACTCTTCATGTAATGAGTGGCATAACCTCCTGTTGAAGGGTCGATACTTGGCGAATCATCGTCGATAATAAGACCAAGGTCTTGTCCCATTGCACCAAAGCCTTCAGGATAAGGTGTAACAGAGTAAGCCAGCATGTTTCCAAGCAGCGGGAATGTTGCGCTGTCTGCTCGAGAAGAATAGGTCGCAACGTCAATGGTTGAAACAATCATTCCACCTTGGTAGTAACTGCACGTGCCCATAATGACGTCCTTGCTGTTGTCACTGGTTCGCAGGAGACTCTGGAAGAATCCACCGTCTTCCATGTACCCGTTGCAAACGCCTGGAACGTTTTGCGTGCTAACTGAGTTGGTGTTGAGCACCGCTGTTGCAACTGTTCCATCACCTTCGAACCCTTGGAAGGCAGTGGTTGAAACATCATCCATTATTGGGTGGAACGGATCTGCAATGTCGAGGCCTGTGTAGAGAATCTTTGTCTCTGGTGTGTTTCGACTTTGAACATCCATGCCGAACGGTAAACGTCCGTTCAGACCTACGTCAAGTCCGTAAATCTGGCTGCCTTGTGGACCGAGGTGGGCTTGCACAGTACCACCAGCAGACATGAAGGATTCCAACGTCTGACGGTTCGCAGTTGACCCCAACTTCTGATAGTAACCACGTCCACCACTTTCAACATCTTTCGCAGCAATGTCATCTTGCCAAGGCAAGAGGATCTTGTCGTAGTGCGTCATCCATCCCGTATCAAGGTAGGTTGTCCAGTCGTTGATGGCGAACTGCGTGTAGCTCTTACCAAGCAATTGCAAATCTTCCTTGATGGTCGAGGTTCTGGCAGTTGAGTCACCAAGAATTGCGACGTCGATTTGATCGGCAAAGGTTGCGTGGAAATATCGAACGTTTCCGCTTGGGTTTCCGTTCGCAAGTTCTGCGTGGAAGCTGATGTTGTAGGTGTGACCGTCCGTCCATCCGTTGTATGCAGGGAAGGTTAAGTCGATGCGCTCGTTAGAATCGAGAGGTGTTGTGGTCGAAGAGGAGGAAATCTTGGAAACTTCCGTTGCATCAGTCTCGTCGTAAATTGTCATGTAGAACATGTAATCTCCGGCGAGAACACCGTTGGTTGCTCTTAGATCCCAATTGTGAGTCAGGCTTCCGTCAATCGGCAGTACACACTCATAGACCCCGTCATCTAAACAGGCGAGTGTGCTTGGCTTACCAAGCGTGATATCAACCGACTCCACATTGAAAATTACTTGTTCGATATTGTTGGAGTTGCTTACTTCATCGTCACCGAACCATGGAACACCGGCTGTCGTGTTGTCAAAGATGGCCTCAGCACGGATCATGTAGACCCCTGCGAAGAATTCGTGGTTTGCAACAGTGGTTGTGGCAACATCTTCTGCGTCAACGTTGGTGCGCGATGTTGAGTAAGAAGCATCCTCGTAGAAGGTGAATTCCTGCAGTGTGATGTTGTTGAATGCTACACCCTTGAAACCGTCGTTGATACCGTTGCGGCCATCACCATCGCTTTGGAATTCAAAGTTGATGTCAACCGTTGAACCGGCGAGGGAAATGCACTCACGGAACCATTGCAGACTGTCAGCTGCAGTGTTGTTGAGGACGTACAGGTGCGTCATGTCAATGCTTCTTGTCAAAACAAGGTCGTCGGTGTTGAAGAAAACGTTGTAGTTACCGCCCGAGCCATCGGTACTTGCTGCATCTCCAATGAAGGAAATTTCTGCTTGGTTGATGGATTCGCTTGCGTTGGTGAAACCATCGTTGTTGTCGTCGTTTCGACAGGTTCCATCTTCGTCGTAATCGCTCCATTGACCAAGAAGTACAGCGGAATACGTGTCGCTTCCCTTGGTGAAGTCCACATTGATTGAAGCATAATCGTTGACATCGACAATGGATGTACCATCAACATCGATGCCGTAGAACGTGTCTGCGTAGTACTCGAAATTCAACGAGACGAAATCGCCGGACATGCTGGTCAAGTCCACACCAGGAATCGTTAGTGTCTCGTTCTCCCACAAATCACCGTATCCTTGCGTAGCCGTGTCACATGGGTGGCCGAACCAGTACGCGTTGTTGTTGAAAATTGGATCGTTGCATGTTGCTTCGTTGTAAATCGCACCTTGTGGATTACCATCGTCGCTGTACACGTATCCTTCCGCACCGCCCTCAAAGGACTCCTTACAAATCGTCGCAGGTGCGCTGCAAAGCACGTCTGAAGGAGTTGCTGAGAAGACCGTTGCCTCTATGTCAAAGTCCACCATTGTGTTACCCCAGTTGTTGGTGATAACATCGATATCGAAGATACCTTCAGCATAGAGACCGCCCGGATTGAAGTAATCAATTCCTTCAACTGCGGGGTCGTAGAGATTGAACGGTTGAATGTAACCGATAATCTCATCATTTACCGTCTGCTCATCCCATGCATGGTTGCTCAATGTTGCTGATACGCGATAAATGGTATCGTTGAGTAGATTTGCGGAGATAGAAGCGGTTTCTTCCTCTCCGGGACCAAGGTTGACAAGGTTCAGGTTGCTTTGGAGTGTTTGTGGATTGGGGAAATAAGCTGTGTTCTGCTTGTAGATGGTCACGTTGTCAATTGCGTAGCCGTCACGACCCGTCCAAAGGGATTCATTGTCGTCAGCAATCGATCCTTCAAAACCGGAACGAAGACGGAAACGAACGTCGACGGTTTCGCCAGCCCATGGCGAGAGGTCGAATTCACCGACGCCTTCTTGTGTGAAATTGCTCCAGCCGTAGTAGGTGCCTGAGCTGAATACGCCGTAGTAATACCGTCCTTCTGCCACACCACCATAGCCGTTGATTTTGAAGGCTCGATCGTTGTCATAACCACCCCAGATTGAAGTGCCTGAAAGACACTCTCCAGCAACCTGAGCCGAGGTTGGACAGGCTATGGTTGACCATCCGGTCTCTTCAGAGCCAACTTCAATCAAGGCCACATCATCCCAAAGATCACCAATAAGCCATTGCCCGGTTGTAGCATCGACGGAACCAAGAGCCCCGTATCCGAGGTGTCGGAACAATTCGACACTCAGGAACGCTCGGTCTGAACCAGTCAAATCGACATCTTTCAGTGTCAGCGCATCGTCCCAGTGACGTCCATATCCGGACCATTCATCACCGCTGCTGTTGGTTTTGTATTCACCAGCCCACATAAAGTCGGTTGGGTTTTGGTAATTCGCAGAGAGGTTCGGAGCATTGTTGCCGTCGCTTGCTCCAACGGAATGATTGGTTTCCAAAATCCAGTTTGAGGACTGGTCGATGTACTCGTCAAAGGACCATGTGCAGCCTCCGCCGCAGCCTGTGGCGTCTGCAGGCGTATCGAAATCGTGGCTGAAAACCGTCGTGTTCGATGAGTTCAGCTCATCAACGACTTTGAGTTCTACATCGAGGGTTGCTGATTGCGTCAGTGTGTCCATTCCCGTGTTGGTAATGGTTACGTTGATGTCTCGAGTACCTTCACCAACGATTCCGAAGAATCGGTCCACTGGATTGATCTCGATTCCTGTAACAGCAATGTCCTTGCTGTCCATTTCAACAACCGTGACGTAGTCGTATTGGCCATCCCAACCAAGATTGTCGACCCAGTTTCCAAAGTTGTACGAGGTGTGTCCAACAACGATGTCTGGAGCGGAGGTGGAAGCGCCAGCGAGTTGGCCGACGACAGCAATGTTGGGTCGGCGTCCTGCTTCGTAGGAAAGTGGGGTAACGTGCCCACCAGAGCCGTCCGACAACGTGACTTGAACGGTTGTGGGGAAGTTCAACCAAAAGGAAGATGTTGAGCCTCCTGCAGAGTCGGATGTGTTTTGCTGATACGCCACGGTTGGATTGACAAAGTCAGGTTCACCGTCGCCGTTTATATCAGCCACTGTAACATCATAGGAGATGTAGGGACCAAAGTAAGCGAGTGCTGGAGTGGACCAAGTTCCGACAGTTGTTGAGGTCGAGAACGTGATGTTTTCCAGGTTGCCTTGAGTCATAGCGATGGTGTCGATGGTCCCGTCGTTGTCTATGTCGCCAATGTCGAACGCTCCGAAGGTGTTGGCCATGTTAACCACATGCGAACCTGCTTGAGGAGAGGTGGAGAAGGTGTACGTTGCTGGGAAGAGGTTTGTTTGGCAATTGAATTCAATGATGGTGACGTTGTCGTCGTTTCCAGGATTCGTAACTTGATTTGTTGCATAATCGATACCCTCGCTTCGAAGGAGCCATATGTCTTCATCGTAACATTGGCTTCCGAGACCTTGTTGTCCTTCACCCCAATCGCCGACTTCAAGATCGCGATAAGCGTTGGTGTTGGAGGTCCCCAGAGCAGTTACCATTGGAGCGGTGCTCGCTCCAATTGGACCCATGTACGTAACAACACGCTGGTTGGAGATGTCGCTAAGCAGGTCAAGAATGATGACGTCATCGTTACCGTCTTGGTTGATGTCGCCTACTGCTAGATCCCATGCCCAGAAATGCGTGAATCGTTGGCCGATACTGAAGGAGTCGACGTTGCAACCATCGTTTTCGAGGATGGTGAGGTTGCCCGGTTCACCAGCTGGTGCACCGTTGTCATCCCTCTTGAACGGGTTGTTCCGCTGGAAGATAGCAATATCAGGCGCACTGTCTCCGTTGAATTCACCAACTTCGAGGAACTGGACGTTCGCGAATTCATCCCACTCTGCATTGCGTGAAGTGTTCTTGGAAACCCAAACATCGTATCTGTCTGTAAAGTCTCCGTTACCGTCATTGAGTAAAATTGAGATGGTGTGCGTACCGTCGGTGGCTATGGCCATGTCATTGTGACCGTCGCAGTTGAAATCGGCGATGCCGATGTCGATTGGGTCTCGGTTTGTCGTGTAGTTTCTCGCCGCGGATGCGCTTGCGTTGGTTGCAAATGCTGCTGTTGTCGAAAAGACCATTATGAGTACAAGAAATACGCTTCGAAGTTTAGCCCCGATTTGGTTTGTCTTTGTTTTCATCAATATCACTCATCTGAGCCAGCCATACTTCCACTATAACCCCTTTGATGCAATGCTTCGCTTTATGCAACACGAATGTGTGCATTTATGCAAAGGGTTTCTATCTTATCCGAGCCAACGCGGGGAAGGACCCCATCCGGTTGAATCCCCGCCGTGAATTTTGACAAGTTTTCCAGCAGCGAACAGTGACTCGAGCCAGACGGTAAGTTCCACACCCGTCCTGCCTCCCAATTTGGTGCTTGCAACTTCTTCAATGGTTTCAGTGGCCAATGCGGTTCGCCCACCCTCGCGCACAATCATCCGCATCAACTCTCGCAACCATGCTTCAGCCATTGGATCCACACTCATTTGGCCTTGAATCGGCCGGGGTTCGTCGAGGTCTGAAAAAGCATCCATGAGTTCGAAAACGTCGTGTTGACTTGCAGGTTCAAAGCCGATTTTTTGTATTTCATGCTCGATGTTGAGAGCACCGATTGGTCGTCGAACAACTGGGATTCGGCCTGGGTCCGGTTTCGGCCCCATGTTGATGGGAGGTGACAAAGCGTCCTCGTCATCCATTTCTCCTTCCAATGATTCCTCATGGTTCCCAGCAATCAAATTTGATGCCAATGGAAGCATTGTACCAACATCCGAAAGTCCGAGCTCGTCGACAATGCCTTGAACCCACTCTTTCTTTCCTTCAATGGTTACGTCAACATCGGTTTCATCGGAGCGAAAAACGTACCTCACATCGCTCGATACCATGTCAAGAACTCCATTCGCTTCCATTTCAAGATGTCGATTCAGGTGATGATGCAAGTTGTCGCAGAACGGTGTGGAGAATTCCACCGTTTCTGTAATATTCAACTTCCACAGGTGTGTCCAAGCGAACCGATACTGTGAATTCCTTGCTTGAACCGTTAGGATGCAATGCTGTAACGGTCATGTTTTGCAGCGGTTGGACTTCATCTGTCACCGGTATTGAGAACGATTCCGTTCCGTCAAGTCCCAAAGATTCGTGAGACTCACCCTCCATGAACGTCAAAGGAAGAACACCCATTCCAACAAGATTGGAACGATGAATTCGCTCAAATGAGGTGGCGATGACCGCCTTGACTCCGAGGAGATAGGTGCCTTTTGCAGCCCAGTCTCGCGAGGAACCGGTTCCATATTGAGATCCTGCAAGCACTACCATAGGCCCTTCGTTGCTCATGGCTGCATCGTAAACCGAGGTTACTTCACCCGTTGCATGATTAAGTGCATAGCCTCCTTCAGTCCCTGGAGCCAGTTGGTTGCGTATTCGCACGTTCGCAAAGGTTCCACGCATCATGATTTCATGGTTTCCGCGACGACTGCCGAACGAATTGAAGTCGCTTCTTTTCACGCCCCGTTCTATCAACCAACGCCCAGCTGGACCGGTTGCAGGAAAGGATCCCGCAGGAGAGATATGGTCTGTTGTTATTGAATCCCCCAACTTCAGCAACACCTTTGCGTCTTGGATTGGTTGTATCGGATCAACCTCAGAGGACAGATTCTGGAAGAAGGTCGGAAGACGAATGTACGTTGAGTCTTCATCCCACGGATACAGAGGACTTGGTTCCGATGGGATTGAATCCCATCGAGGTTCATTCATTGCATCCGCATACCGTTGCTTGAACATTTTCGGTGTTATGGCCGATCGTGCTTCAGATATCTCTTGCGATGTTGGCCAGATGTCTGTGAGCATCACTGGTGTACCATCCGTTGCAGTTCCGATCGGTTCCTTTGTCAGGTCAATTTCAAGCGTTCCTGCCAAAGCATACGCCACAACCAGTGGGGGGGAGGCGAGATAGGATGCTTTGACCTTGCCATGCACGCGCCCCTCGAAATTTCTGTTTCCTGAGAGGACGCTGCCCACAATTAGATTTCCTTCATCGATTGCAGCGTCTATTTCTTCAGGCAATGGTCCTGAATTTCCGATGCATGTCGTGCATCCATAGCCAACCACATGGAAACCAAGTGCATTCAAATCATCTTGCAAGCCGGTTGCCTCATAGTATTCGGTAACAACTCGACTTCCTGGAGCAAGCGATGTTCGTACCCATGGCTTGACGTCGAGTCCGTACTGTCGCGCTTTTCGAGCGACGATTCCAGCGGCCAGCATTACATCGGGATTGGACGTGTTGGTGCATGATGTTATGGCTGCAATGACCACATCACCATGATTCAAATCAAAAATATCTCCATCCCGTTCAACAATGGCTCCGTTGTTCAATTCAGATTCATCCAAACCGTGGCCCTCGAAACCAAGTTCATTGGTCAGTGAATCGATAAAATGAGACTTCATGTCTTTGAGGTCGACCCGATCTTGTGGACGTTTGGGGCCTGCCAGAGCAGGTAGAATCGTTTTCAAATCCAATTCAAGGACGTCCGTGTAGGATTTGTCTGGATTGCTTGAACTGTACCACAAGCCCTGGGCTTTTGAGAACGCTTCAACACCAGCGAGTGCTTCTGAATCTCTGCCTGTGAGGTGCAGATACTCAATCGTCCGCTCATCGACCGGGAAGAATCCGCACGTTGCACCGTACTCCGGTGCCATGTTCGCAATCGTGGCACGGTCAGCAAGAGACAACGCAGCCATACCCTCTCCGAAAAACTCGACAAATTTCCCAACCACTCCGTGCTCACGAAGCATTTCGACAATACGCAAGGTCATATCGGTAGCAGTGACTCCTTCATTCAACGTACCCACCAATCGAACACCAACGACATCGGGTGAAAGCATGTAAATCGGCTGCCCAAGCATGACTGCTTCAGCTTCTATTCCACCAACACCCCATCCGAGAACTCCGAGCCCATTGACCATCGTCGTGTGAGAATCGGTACCGACCAGAGTGTCAGCGAGCCAGACGTTGTTTTCTTGGCGAGCAACGCTAGCAAGAAATTCAAGATTCACCTGATGGACAATACCTCGTGAAGGGGGTACTGCTTGAAAATTATCCAGTGATTGCTGACCCCATTTCAGGAACGTGTAGCGTTCCATGTTTCGATGGTATTCGATATCAAGGTTGAATTTTAACGCATCAGGGTCTGCACCAGAGACATCGACTTGCACCGAGTGATCGATGACCAAATCCACCGGAACTTGTGGATTCACCTTCTCTGGATTGCCTCCCATCTGTACCATAGCGTCTCGGAGCGCAGCCAAATCAACGACTGCTGGAACTCCTGTAAAATCCTGGAGAATAACCCGTGAGGGGCGGAAAGGGATTTCATTGCGCTCTCCATTCGCTTCCCATCCGGCGATGGCTTTGACGTCTTCCTCTCGAATAAGAAAGCCGTCACAATTGCGCAATGCGCCTTCCAAAAGAACTCTGACCGAGTATGGAAGGTGCGCTGTGGAAATGCCTGCATCATCGAGTGCTGAGAGTGCATAATAGGCGCCCCCAACCTCGAGTTCTCGCATCGCCAAAAATGGGTCAATTTCGCCCATGTTGCAAGGGAAACACCCCCCCCTAATCAACCGAACTGTTTGTGTACCTGTGAGTTTCTCACCAGAACTTGTACCACGGTTTCGTTTCTACTTGGCCAATAAACGCTGTAGATTCGATTGTGACATCATAAACTGGTTTGTCTTGTTGTCCTGTGAGAACCTCGCTTATGTCGGTGACAATATCACAACCCGATGATATCTTTCCGAAGACTGTGTGCACTCCATCTAGGTGATTGGGCGTACTGTCTTCAGGAACGAGGAAGAACTGACTGCCACCCGTGTGAGGAGGGCTTGTTTTTGCCATCGAGATGACACAAGGAGTGTGGATGCGGCCGTTGTCTGCCTCGTCACCCAACGTCCAGCGCGTGATCGAAGAGCAATCAGAGGAGTTTTCCA
>PBSP01000061.1 GCA_002726845.1 Methanobacteriota archaeon
CTGAAGGAAATCCATCTTCCGACGATGAGGATGAACAATCACCTGACGATGAGGATGAATCGTCTGAAAACGAAGATGATGTTCGACTGGAACGATGAAATGTCGGAGGAGTACTTTTAAGCCGAAATGCCCTACTTGTAGGTAATGGAAAAAGCCGGTCAAGGTTTTGTACGCACAACCGTCATTCTCTTGGCTCTCTGTGTCTTACCGGTAGTACGAGCAGAGGAAGGAATCCAAGAGGCAGCCAAAACATTGGATTTGGTCATTCTCTCAATGGGTCTCAACATCCTCATCGCTGGAACACTGTTGTGGTTCATACTTAAGCACAGGGATAATTATCCTCAAAACCGCCTCTTTCTCTCCGTGATTGCCTTGCTTTTCCTTGCGAATGGGGTTCACTTTGCTTCAGAGAGCCTTGTGCAACTCAAGAGGTCAACACTTTCCGAACAATCGATCGTTTTTCTTTCGAATGTTGTAAGTGCAATGGATTTTTACACAGCACTAACATTTCCCCTAATTTTTATCCTGTTTCCTTCACCCTTGTTCACGCAACGTAAGCACATGATTGCTGCCGGCGTCACTGCAGCAGCAATCTACCTGCTGTTCCTAACTTTCATTGTGTTTGCCATCGTTCCAATGATGATTGTTATCGTTGTGCTCAACGTCTTGATGATATTGACGTTTTTGATACCCATTCGTTGGTATCTTCTCTATCGTGACAGTCCAATCCTGTACGAACGCAATCATGCTATTGCTGCCGGTTTGCTGGGCGTTGGAATCTTGGTTTCTCAAGGGATGTTTGCGTGGTCATCGATCTTCATCTACGGCGGTGAAAGTCTGGTTGCAGGCATTTCCGGACAGGTCGCTGCGAGCTCTGGTGGTGAGGTTTCGTGGGCCCTTGTATTCAGCCATGCACGAACAATTGGTCCGATGATGTTCCTTTTGTACATGGTTTACAAGGAACTCGTCGTACCGAAGAACTACGTAAGCAAACCTCTGCGTTTTGTTGTCATCGCAGTGTTCTTTGTTGGTATGCTGAATGCACTGGTTAACGGTTTGGTTGACGATCCCAATCTCTCTTCGCTCTGGGAATTCTTTGCCATTCGTGGGACCTATGGATTGGTTCGACCTTTGATAATGGTCTACTTGCTGCTCAAATTCAATCTCATCGACATGAGGAACGCTGATGTACGAAAAGTGGCGAGGCTCGTCGCTCTTGTTCTGATCAGTGTTTGGGTTGCCATGGTCTTTGAAATCTTCCAGGCCTTCCTTCCAATACCGCAATTGTTGTCAGCAGCCATCATCGGTGTTGTTCTGGCTTTCTTAATCGGTTGGGAAGATCGAATGTTTGAGAATGTGGCAAAGGTTTCTGACGATACCCAACTAATGATCGTAGACGAATTTATTGAGCCAGATGATGTTTCAAGATTCATCACAGTTGGTCTTCTTACCATGGTTTTGGGTTGTTTCCTTTCTTTCATTAACTCGGGGTTGCTCCTATGATTAACAGGTTGTTTCGATTGAACGGCTCCGATTCTGGGGGATCTGTTCTCAAAAACGAACGACGCATGAGTGTATTCGTTGGTTTGATGATTCTCATCATAATCTTCGATGCAATAGCGTTGAAATCCATTGACATTGATCGACTCACGGGCTCCGATGAAGAGAGTATGGATTGGGAATTAACCTTCACCTCTTATCTGGAATCCGAAACCACCTCAGAAGACCTCAGTGCCAATCAAGCCATGAGTACGAGTATTCAGGTCGAACTTTCCGAAAATGAGTATCTTGAATCCGTTGTGTTGCGAATCCAATGTTCGGATGAAGACGAGCCCGGAGAAGGTTTCTCCGATGAGGTGACTGTTACCACAGACTTGTCTATGGTTGATGGAGGCCCTGAGGCAAAACAGGAGACCGGTTCATGTTCGGAACAATCTGCTGACGATCTTGTCATGACTTGGACTTTCATGAGCGCAGCCTCTGTGGATGCACAGCAAACAGGAATGACAGAGAACGAAGTTCGAAGTTTATTTGCTGAAGGTAAAACTGGTACGGGGATGTGGTCAGCGGACATTGAACTTCAGGTCAACACTCCTGGAGGTCTGGGTGCACTGGACAGCGGAGAACGAGTAACAGCGATTTGGGAGTTGCAAATCTTTGAAGTTGAGTTCAACGAAATGTAGTCTGTTGTATCGACGACGATTGCCTCGGAAATGTGTTTGATTCACGACGATGTTACGAACTCAATTCCACTTGCTTTTTTTTTCTTGAATCGTCCTTCAGTCTTGTTAAGTACGACAACTCCGAGGCTTTGTTATGTCGTACGCACCTACCGATTATGATTTTGGAAACTCGTCCAACTACGCCTTTGCTGAAACAATAACCTGCGCCAATGATGAAGCACGAAAGATGTTCGTTGAAGCTTATGGTCACATGCTGAATTACAACCACGAACAAGCCATAGCCTGTTTCATGAAATGCACAGAATTGGACCCGAATTGCGCCATGGCATGGTGGGGAATTGCATACTGTCTTTCTTCAAGCTACAATTGGTCGGCAGGTCTCGGCCCGGGTTATGATGCGATTCAACAGGCTATTTCGGTTAAAGACGGATGCAGTGAGTTGGAGCAAGATCTGATTATGGCTCTTTCAACGAGGCACACCAAGGAGGCGCGAGATAATGCAAATCCTGCGGCCCTAAACATGGGCAACTCACCAGAGCTCAATCAAGCATTTGCTGATGCAATGGCTCCATTGTATGAAAAATACAGCGGAAACCTCGATGTTACCGCAATATATGTTGAAGCACTGATGAATCTGAATCCATGGACCCTTTGGAACAAAGATGCTTCCACTGGTGAAATAACTCCGGTTGATGATAGCACATTGATGCTGATCAAGATCATGGAAGATGCCTTTGAAAGCAGTGATGAAGCCAAGGTCCATCCTGCGCTTTGCCACTTGTACTGCCACGCTTTGGAGCTTTCACCATTCCCAGAGCGAGCCCTTCCGGCAGCTGATGTTCTTCGAACACTAATGCCTGGATGTGGACACTTGGTTCACATGCCATCGCACATTGATGCATGGGTTGGCCAATGGAAAGAAGCAATGGACTGCAACATTGCTGCAGTTGAGGCTGACGATCACTACGTCGAACTCACTGGTAACGAATCCCAATTCTACAAATTCTACCGCATGCACAACCATCACTTTGTGGTCTGGTGTGCTATGTTCGAAGGGCAATATGAGACTGCAATGAAGTATGCAAGAAAAGCTGCAGCTACCTTGCCAGCAGGTGATGAAAACCACGGAGTCCGATTTATGCTCGCGGGCGTAATCCCAATGGGTGCAATTTTCCTTGAATCCTATGTTACGATGCCTTGGCACGTCATGATTCGATTTGGTAAGTGGGATGAAATACTCGCTGAACCAATGCACACAGAAAAAGATGCATTCCCAGCAACCATCGCAACACAGCACTATGCACGTGGCGTGGCCTATGCATCCAAGGGAATGGTTCCTGAGGCAGAAGCAGAGCAAGTACTGTTCAAGGAAGCACTAACAAATCCAGCATTGGCTGGGCGATTGATGCATAACAATTTGATGTACCAAGACCCAGCAGAAGGACCTTCAATCCTCAATGTGAATGCGGCGATTTTGGAAGCGGAGATTGAGTACCGTCGCCAATTCCTTGCAAAGGAAAACGGTGAGGATTATGATTTCACTGCAGCCTTTGATGAGTTGCGACGAGGTGTTGATCTCTCGCTCAACCTCGCTTACAACGAACCATGGGGACAGATGCAACCCGTTCGCCACATTCTCGGTGCTCTGCTCTTTGAACAAGGGCACATCGAAGAGGCGGAAGAAGTCTATCGTGCAGACATCAAACTCTGGAAGGACAACATGTGGGGCCTTTTAGGATTGAAACTGTGCCTCGAAGCTCGTGGAGATGCACCTGAGGAACTCGCTGCAGTTACTGCCTTGTTCAATGAACGAAGTTCTCGAGCAGACATTGTTCCAGCAAAGACCTGCTTCTGCGCACAGGATGCACTGGCAAAGTCGTGTTGTGACTGATGTTGTGTACTGTTCGGCTTAATCCATAAATAGCCGAAACTGGAATACAAGCGCATGGCAGGCGAAGCGCTCACTGAACTCGCGCTGGTGGCTGTGAGGGAAGAAACGCTAGAAGAACTCGGAAACAAAGTGGAAAAGGTCACAAAACGATTCTCATTTCTTCGATATGTTGCAGTACCTCTCTTTTTCATCGGTTGGGGTATCTATTTTCTCTGGTTCAGTTGAATTCTTGTGAGAGCATAACTTACAAGAAGACTGAGACGCTCGGGTTTTTTGATGGACATTGAAACTGCGGCAAACATTGGTGAAGCCGTTAGCGGTATTGCCATCTTGTTCACGCTTCTGTTCAGTCTTCGTCAAATGAAGCACTGGAACGAAAATCGTCGCTATGAAATCGGGCGTGATCTTGCAGCTCATATGAACAATCCGTTGGTCCATCGGGGGTTCTCTGTGAGCACAGTCAAGCTGCATGATGAACTCACTCCACAGGAACTGGCGGCATTGTCCCGTGAAGAGAAAGATGCCATGAACGCTTTGATGATAGGAATGAACAACATCGGCGTGCTTGCGAAAAACGGGCATCTTTCCATGGATTTGGTTGATGATTTTACAGGAGTCTATGTACGCATGTTTGCTAGTCGATGGCGACGCGTGATTCAGATTTTTATGATGGTTAACATGTCGAAGAATGATGCGCCAACAGAGGGCGTTTGGTCTGGTTTGTTTTGGTTACTCGATCGTTTTGATCCACAAGAATGAGAAGGTTGGCAATCCATCCTTCCTTGACATTTGCAATGTATTCTGATGTTGATGGGGATAAGTATTTGACACAAAGCAAACAAAATAACAACATGGCAATCACGCTAGAAGAAAGCCGCACAGCCCGTTTCGGCACACTTTGCACTCTCTACTTCTCACAAGGTATTCCTTGGTTTTTCGTAGCTACGGCGTTGGTCACGTTCCTCGTTGATGAGAGTGCGATGTCGGATGATGAGAAATTGGTGCTCATCTCGATGGGCATGCTGCCTTGGATAGTTGGTAAACTGGTGCTGGGTCCACTTATCGACAGGATACAATTCAGGTCGATGGGTCGTCGCCGACCGTGGGTGCTCATCTCCCAACTGGGTATGGCCGTTACGATCGCTGCCTTCCTTCTCATAGACGACCCTGCTGAAGATCTGAAAATGCTTGGATTGTTTTTCTTTATTCACAACATCTTTGCTGCTTTACAGGATGTAAGTGCAGATGCTTTGGCGGTTGAAGTTCTTCCTGAAGGCGAAATTCCATTGGCAAACGGTCTCATGTTTGTTGCGAAAGGATTCGGAGCAATGTTTGCTGTATTGGTACTGGGTAGTATCTTGCTGGATTATACTTTCCAAACTGCACTTCTTGTCCAGTTGCCCGTTCTATTCCTCATCATGCTCATTCCATTGTTTGTGCTTGAGAAAGAGGGTGACAAATTCTTGCCATGGAGCAAGGATACAGCTGCTTCAAACGACACTTCCAACGACGAAGTGCTGAAGTTCGGGGAAATCATCAGCGGATTCAAAGTTGCTATTTCCGAACCAGCGCCACGTTGGGCACTCCTGTTGTGCACCGTCATGTGGATTGGCGGCGGCATGGGCACTGGTATGGGCATTATTGACTTCCAGTGGGAATTCCTCTTCGTTGATGAATTGGGCTGGGACGCCCAAGATTATCTTGACACCAAAGCCGTCCCCGTGTTCTTGTCAACCATGTTAGGCTTCCTTGTGGGAGGATTCCTTGGGTCAAGGTTTGGTTCACAACGCGTCCTGCTCTCCGCAGTTGGTTTGGGCACCCTGATGACAGTTGTTTGGTCGGCAAGTCGCAACAATTGGAGCGATCAAGGTTTCATGACAAGCATCTGGCTCTTCTGGACTTTGATTTGGGCGATTGTTGGCGCAAACCTTCTTGCCTTGCTCATGTCGTTGACAACAAAGGAATTGGGCGGTACTCAGTTTTCGATTTACATGACACTCATCAATGTTGGAGCTTTTGCAGGAAATGCGCTCTCGCCAAAAGTCCTCGATATGGTTGACAAGAACTATGCAAATCTCTTCTTGGTCGGAGCAGTCTTCCAAGGACTCGTTTTTCTTCTGCTCTTTGGAATGGGTGGTCGCCTTCAATCCACTTCAGATTCAATGCCAAAAACAATCATAATTTCATCAACTGAAAAAGCCGTTACGGAAGCTGAGTAATTGATACTATGGATCTCGAGGCAGCAGCAAACATTGGTGAAGCACTCAGTGGCCTTGCCATCATGTTCACGCTCCTTTTTGGTATTCGTCAAGTCATGGAAGTGAACCGAAATAGGCGCTATGAGATTTCACAAACGATTGCACAATCGCTTGAAAATCCATTGGTTCAACGAGGATTTGCGACGTTTGGTGCCTCGTTCAAACACAATTCAACAATAGAAGATGCGATGGCCCTTTCAAGAGAGCAAAAGGATGCTGCTAATGCTGTAATCGTATTGATGGCGAATCACGCTGTTATGACCTATCATCGTAATCTCTCGTTTGATTTGGTCTACTCCTTTTACAACGGTTATCTTTCATTGATTGGGCCGAGTTTACGACGGTTGATGGAAATCACCGAAATGGGATACATCATGCATGAGGACAGCGGTGTATCGGAAGATGACGGTATGGGCACATTTCATTGGGTGCGGTGGCTTCTCGACCGATTGGAAGAACATCACAAGGCTGACGAATACAAGCCTCACCTCAATCAGAAAGATTGGAAGCCTTGAACAATGGATGAAAGGAGATTATTCCTCTTCTTCAAGCGCAGACGTCAGTTCAGAGAGGTCGATTCGGTTATCATCGTTAGAATCCAATGCTTCGATGATCATTGAAACCTGTCCAGGTGACAGACGGTCTCCAAGATGTTCCAAGAGGCCTTTGTAAAGTTCGGGCCCATTGATTTCGCCATCGTTGTTGACATCGATGGAGGAAAAAACATCGGCTGCGTTGTGATTGCCTTCGCTCATCGCCTTCTTTAGGTTTGAAATGGCTTCATCGACACTCCATGATTCATCCTCGGTCATGTTCTCTCGTCTTCTCCTGCGTTGAATAAATGTTCCGAAACGCTGCTCGCCTGTGGACACGGTCGATGTTGTTTTATGTGTGAAATCGGGAACGGGATGTGTAGGTTGGCTCTTATGCGGACTCCGTTGATTCTGGTTTTTCTTCTGCTGTCATGCGGGCTCGCGCCGATGACCGGGGAAGCTGGTGGGCGAGCAATTGAATTTGATGTCGAACTCTCTCGTTACGATTGGCTATCAAACGAAACGATTCCTATGGACGTACAACTGAAAAACGCTCAATACAATACAAATTACACCATTTCATGGACGCTGAAAGACTCAAACGATGCGGTTCTTGAATCGGGCTCGCGAGTGTTCATGGCAACGGGAACGGTGACTTCGAACATCGTTGCTCTGAAGCACTTTTACAACAACAACCACTTCTATACTTTTGAGGTTCATTTGTACGATAATTCAGGGACACTTCTTACAGAGGTTGAACAACAATTCACGGTATTCCAGAACCAAAAAATCCCATCGATCGGCAATCTCTTAGTTTTCGGAGACTCGCTAAGCGATATGGGTAACGGGAAAGATTCCGTATTGAACGTTCCAGATGTGCCTCCCTACTGGCAGGGCCGTTTTTCCAATGGCATGGTCTGGATAGAGTACGTATCACAAGCATATGGATTAACCACGACGCACGGTTCAGGAACCCAACCCGGTGACAATCGAGCCTTTGGAGGTTCTCAAACAGGGGCGGGATATTCTTACCTCTTGTTACCGAATGTAGGGACTCAAATCACAAATTATCTCGCCAATGTTCAATCAAATTTCACCTCGAACGATGTTGTTTCCCTTTGGGCTGGAGGCAACGATTTTCTCTATGGAACCGCGAATGCTGATACGATTGTAACAAACATGGAAAGCCACATTCGGCAGCTGGAGGCAGCAGGAGCAACCACATTCATTGTACCAAATCTTCCTCCGTTGGAAAAGACTCCTGAGATTTTAAGCCGAAGCCAAAACCAACAACAAAACATCGCCTCTGAAGTGGCTGCTTACAACAACAAACTCACTTCACTGATCAGCAGCTTACGACTCGAACTGGGAATCACTGTTTACACCATCGACGCCTATGCAATCTTCAACGACATCATCGACAACAAGGACGCTCTTGGTATTAGCAACACGCAGGCTGCGGCCTGCTCAGGTAATGCTGGACTGTTGCCGCTACCCATTTGCAACAACGGAGATGCGGTTGCAGTCGATGTCGATAATTACATCTTTTTCGATAAGGCACATCCGACGCGAACAATGCATCAGTACATTGGACGTTTTGCAGTCGAAGCCATTGGTCAAGCCGATACAGACGGAGACGGAATCATCGACTCGATGGACGTTTGTGAATGGACGGAAGATGTGCTAACCGTAGATCAGATGGGGTGCGATTGGAATCAAAGAGACGATGACAACGATACGGTGTTGAATTCAATGGATGCTTGTCCGGATACCGAACCCGAGGCAGAAGTGGATGGCTTTGGTTGTTCAGCTTCACAAAGAGATTCGGACGAGGACGGGAAGAACGACGCTATCGATCCCTGTCCTTACAGTCCCGATTTGAACGATCACGATGCCGATGGATGTTCGGATTCCGAGGACTGGGATGACGACAACGATTTGGTCGCAGATTATGATGACAACTGTCCAATGGGAATCCTTGGAGTGCACTCCAATGATTTGGATGGTGATGGATGTGCAGATATGGAGGACAACGATATCGATGATGATGGGTTGTCAAATGAAGACGAGGATGCTATCGGAACCAACAAACGAAACCCGGATTCCGACGGCGATGGTCGCGAGGATGGTAGCGATGCATTTCCACTCGATTCGTCGGAATGGCTCGATTCGGATGGGGACGGTTGTGGGGATAACATCGATCAATTCGTTTTTGATGCTAACGAGTGTACAGACACAGACGAGGATGGTGTTGGTGATAACAAAGATGCATTCCCTGCCGATGAAAACGAGTGGTCTGATTTGGACGGTGATGGAATAGGGGATAACGCAGACGATTGTCCAGAAGTAGCAGGATATTCTACTCATCCACTCGGCTGTCCAGATAGGGACGGCGATGGCGTTGGCGATGAAATCGATGCATTCCCAAACGATTCGGATGAATGGTCTGATCAGGACGGTGATGGTTTTGGAGACAACGGTGATTTGTTTCCCGAGAACGAGAGTGAATGGTTCGATTCAGACAACGATTCGTTTGGCGACAACAGTGACGCGTTCCCATTGAATTCTTCCGAGTGGTTGGATACCGATGGAGACGGCGTTGGAGACAACAGCGACGCATTCGTTAACGATTCCTCGGAATGGCTCGATTCCGATGCTGACGGCTGCGGTGACAATTCCGATGTTTGGCCGAACGATGCGAGTGAATGTTCTGATCGGGATTACGATGGGGTTGGGGACAACACAGACGCCTTCCCTGATTCTGCATACGAATGGCTTGATTCCGACGGTGATGGGTTGGGTGACAACGCAGATATGTTCCCATTTGACAAGCATGCGAAATACGATTCTGATGGCGATGGAGTGCCTGATTCATCTGATCTTTTTCCACAGTATTCCAGTATGGATTCCTTGTTTGATGTTGGCTGGAGGATTGCTTTACTCCTCATGTTTGCAGGCGGGGTTTTGTTTGTTATTCAACATCGGATAAAAAGTCCTCAGCGATACGATGAACAAGAGCAAAATTTCGCCTCTGTCGAGGAGATTCCGCTCTCGAATCGCCCTAAAGCCCCCCCTCCTATTGAGAAGTTCGAGTGAATTGGTTGTTCCGCAAGGTCATTATGTGTGTTATGACAGGCTCAACCATGCGCGCGAAAGCGGGTCTTCTCGCATTGCTGATGGCAACATTCTCTTTCTCTGGATGTATGGGTGAGGACGAACTGGTTGCACCGCCCGTCGTCGAAGTCGAAGAAGATGTAAGAATTTTCGTGACCGATAAAACGGGGGCATCTGTCGACATTTCACCTCTTCAAATGACGTTCCAATTCAGCGATGTTGGGGAAACCGGCAAGGAGCCAAGCATAGGAATTACTTCCAGCGGCTGCATCTTTTTCATCGCAATGGAGAAAGTAATGCGTTCATGCGACGGTGGACAAACCTGGGAAGAAACACAAGATCCAGTTCAGTGTTCACCAACAACCAGCGATCCGTACGGTTGGGTTGACCCCATTACCGATCGAGTTTTCAACGTCCAGATGATTGGTTTGGAGACGTCTTGGATTTGCTGGAGTGACGATGATGGGGCGTCTTGGCTGGGCAATCCGCACGATTCAGGAACAACACCGATCAACGACCACATCAAGCTCGCAAGCGGCCCTTGGACCGACAGTGGTTATGGTGCATTAGGACAATTTACAAGCAGTACGGTGTACGAAACAGCGGTATACTACTGTTACAACAAACTGGCTGGAATCTTTTGTTTCACAAGTCTTGATGGAGGTGCGACCTTTGAACTCGGAGGCCAAATTGTTGGACTTGCAACGACCAATGGCGGTCTCCATGGAGCCATATCCACCGCCCCGGATGGAACCGTCTATGTTACGCCACGTGTTGCAACACCAACTGTAATCGTTTCGAAGGACAACGGTTTCACCTGGTTTGAGCGGTCGATGGGAGAAGATGTGAATACGCCAAATCCAAGAAAGAATTCAGAAGTTTCTACCGATACGGCTTCCAACGCATACCATGTCTGGACAGGGGCTGACGAAGGCGTCTACATGTCACGTTCCACCGATTCTGGAGAGACGTGGGAACAGGAGAGCATCCGTATTTCTCCAGCGGGCGTTATTTCGACCGTGTTCCCACAAACCGATGCCGGTGATCCCGGAAGAATTGCGATCACTTACCTCGGGAGTGAGAACTCTGAAATGTTGAACCAATCCGATATTGACGGCAATCCATGGGACGGAAATGCCCATTACGCACAGAACAACGTCACTTACCATCTTTACATCACCTTCAGTCTCAATGCTTTGGATGAAAACCCAACCTTCCACACCTATCGGGTGACGGACGACCCGGTCCAAGTGGGCTCAATTTGTCTCAATTCAGGAGATTGCCGAGATATTGGAGGTTCAAACCGTAACCTCCTCGACTTCAACGACTTGCACATTGACCGTCAAGGTCGTGTCTATGTTGCGTTTGCAGATGGTTGTACGGGTGAGTGCGCTACAAATCCAAACGCAACAGCGTCCGACTCTCGTGACGGACGTGGTTCGGTGTACTACCTTGCAAATGGCCCAAGCCTTTACCTTGCAGAAGGTGCCTTGCAGCCGTTGTTTGAACCAAATCAAGCAGGCAATGAAACCGTCTGATTGTTGAGTTTAAACGACTTCATAATCTGTTTGAATTCGAGTCGAGCCTGATCGATGCGCAGTTTGCACTCACGGATACGGGCTTTGTGAGCTTCCTTTCGACGCTTCCATGCCTCTTTTGATTCCTTCTTACGCTCCTGTTTCGCCGCTTTGTATTCTTCTCGACGCTTCATGAGTTCGGACAGACCCTTACGCATTTGTTGAACGCATCCTGTTAATCGGTCCTGCAATTCACTGGAAACGTGCTCACCCTCGGCTTGCTTTTGAAAAGCGGTCTTCATTCGTCGAGACTCGATGGTCGTCTTAGGGATGCGGTGCAAATCCTTGGTAATTCCGAACCAAGACGCGACACTGATCCACCATTTTGATGGGTCCCAGTGATACCACTTGTGGCCGTTTCTGTAATCCGCTTGGAAGGTGTGATGGAAGTTGTGGTATCCTTCTCCAAACGTGAGGAAGGAGAGGATGGGGGAGTCCCTCGATGTGTTTGCCGTAGAGTATGGCTGCGTACCCCATGTGTGTGCAGCGGAGTTGATGAGGAAGGTTGCGTGATGAACGACGACCACTCGGAGGAAACCGCCGTAAATCATACCCCCAAGGAATCCCTGAAGACTGCCCATTGCCAGATATCCGATTGCACCGGGCAGGACAATCCCTACGAGAAAACCGATGAGGAAGATGTTACGATCTTGCCATGCGAGGATTGGATCCGCGTAGAGGTCGTCAACGTGCTCAACAACCTCTTCTTCTTGTTCGACCATGACCCAACCCATGTGGGCCCACATGAATCCTTTTTTGACGGTATATGGGTCCTCTTCCTTGTCCGTCTTTGAGTGGTGTCGGCGGTGATCACTGCACCACTTGATGGCAGAATTTTGGAATGCTGCAGCGCCAAAGAGAGCGTAAAACAAGCGCATTGGCCAGGCAGCCTTGTGGGTTCGATGACTGAACAGTCGGTGGTATCCTGCGGTGATGGACAACCCACATGCGAGATAAAAACCAACGAAGATGATTGGTTCGGTCCAACTTATACCGTATTCAAGCGAGTAAAAAATGACAGAAACCAGTGCAAGGATAGGCATTCCTATGAGAAAAGATGAGTTAACGATGTTGATAGAATGTTGTTGTTCCATGCCCTTGGGGAGGACCTATACTCTTTGATACTGTCTATTTTATTTTCAAACAAACGCAGGATTTTGAACGGTCGGTTGTTGAACGAATTGCAGGAGCATGGTTTGGGTGGTATCCTTTTATACCAGCCTTCAAGCGTTTTGTTTGAGGGCTGTTATGGACTATCAACACTATCTCGATGAGATTAATGCACTCAACGATTACCTTCGACTTGGTATCGCAATTTTTCTTATTTTTCTCTCTCTTGTCGTTGCTAAGTATGCCCTCATTCGGCCTTGGTGGCGTTTCGTAACCTCCACCGAAGTCGATTGGGACGATCACCTTCACCGTCCTCTGGCAAACCGAGCGTATGCTCTTATTCTCGCCATTGGTGCCCAGCTTACGATTCGTTGGATTATGGGTGCCTCAAGCTCGATGCATGACACCTCAGAACCGATTTTTTCAGCGTTCTACATTATCCTTAGCGCATCGATTTTGAGCGTGTCCATCAAGCATCTCATTCCCGCCCTCATGGACCAGTTCAGCGCACAAGGAAGCGTTACCGTCTCTGGAAGCAATTCAATCATCGTCTTCTTCTTGCGAACCGTGGTTTGGTTTGCTGGTCTGTACTTTGCCCTCAATCAACTTGACATCGAACTGCTCGGTATTCTCGCATCTCTTGCAGTATTCTCTTTGATTATCGGTCTCGCTGTGCAGCAGACCCTTGGTAACATCGTCAACTCGTTCTTGCTTGCCATCGATCGGCCGTTTGAGGTTGGTGATCGCATAGAAGTTGAGGAAACTCTAGGAGCCGTTGTCTCGGTTGGTATTCTCTCGACCAAGGTTCTCGACAGGGACGAGCGCTTGGTTGTTATTCCCAACAATACGCTTGTTCAATCGAAGGTCATCAATCACGCTCGAGGTGGTGGTGACGGGATTGCACGTCGTATTTCCGTCGTTCTCGACATCGGTGTTGACTACCGTGAGGACATCGATCACGTCAAGTACACACTTCTTCAACTGGCAAAATCTTGTCCATATGTTATCGAAAAGCCCGAGCCACGCATTTTACTGCACGAGCTCGCAGATTTCGCAAAGATTTTCCGAGTCTACACTTGGGTCGAAGATTACAGCGATGAGTGGGTTGCACGCGATTGGCTCTTGAGAAACATCGATGAGCGCTTTGGCAAAGAAAACATCAACATTCCATTCCCGACCTCTGTTGAACTTTCCGACAGTGTTTACACCCAAGCGGAAGTAACCAAACAACGCACAGCAAAGCGCAAGATGGTACAAGAGCGTAAGAAGCTGGAAGAATCCCGCAACAACGCTCGCATAGAACTTGAGGACATAACCGAGAAGTTGAAAGATCCCGACATCCCTAAGAAGGAACGCAACGAAATTGAGGAACGCCAGCGTGAATTGCTCAACATGTTGGCACAGTTTGACACAGACGACGGTTGACCTGTGTCTTCGTCGAATGGCGGTGAATTGAAACACTTTGATATCTTGGCAACAGCATGACCGACGAAATCAGCCTTACCAACCCTGAGCGTCGGATGTTGCGAGCGATGCTGGCATCACCTGTGGATTCTCATACGCTCGAGCAAGTAATGGATGCATGCGATTGGAGCGACCAAGCCATTGCAGTGGGCGCAGGTCAAGGACTGACCGACAAGGGTCTGGTAGAACTCACGGAACGCGTCCGTCGAACCATTCATCCCGGAAAAGAAGGTCACAATGCCATTGCGAACGGTCTGTTGGAGGAACGTCTTTGGGTGTGGATATCCTCACAAGAGAACCCTACAATGACCAAGTTGCAAGCGAAATTTCAACGTCATGAAGCGGGCCCTGGTGTGGGTTTGTTGAAGAAACTCGGGGTCCAACTCGATTCGGGAACCTTCGTATGTGAGGATACCTCCTCTCTCAAATCTGAACTGCAAGCGAGAAATATGTTTCTTGCTTCCTTGCCCGCAGACGAACAAGATCTATCGGAGCGACTTCTCGCCCATTTCAAAGGGCGCAAGGAACTGATTGAAGTTGTGGAACACCGAAGCCGCGCTTGGTCCTTAACCGATGCTGGGAGAGGAACTTCTGCGGACGGATTGGAAGAGCGCAAACAGATTTCTGAGATTACACCCGAACTCCTTCAGTCAGGGGAATGGAAAGACGCTGAGTTTCGTTCCTTTGATGTCACACTAGAATCCACTACACCTCGGACAGGACGTTCACACCCGATGCAAGAATTGATCGAGCGCATTCGTAGAATCTTCCTTGAGATGGGCTTTTCGGAACTCGTTGACGATTATGTACAAACTGCAGGTTGGAACATGGATGCTCTTTTCATTCCTCAAGACCATCCCGCAAGAGAGATGCAGGATACGTTCTACCTCGAGGATCCGAAATC
>PBSP01000062.1 GCA_002726845.1 Methanobacteriota archaeon
CGAGCGAACATGTTCGATTTTCATAAAGAAAACGACCAGAATTTCACTTGGACTGATCTTAACTTTTACAGCGCTGCAATCTATGCTTTCGGGGACCTCAATTGCCACAACAAATACGAACGCTCATGGTCAGTCAATGGAAATCAAATGCCTGTCTGCGTTCGAGACCTTGGAATTTTTGCAGGACTTGCTCTTGGAGGTTTTATTTATTCCCGATACGGAGTAAATCGGTGGACCATTCGAGACACATTTCTGTCGGTTTTACCAGATGAGAAATTACAACCAGTGTACAGGTCGAACAAACGTACCTTGCTCTTTGTCGTTGTCGGTATCGTTTGCATGTTGCCGTTGGTTTTGGACGGGTTCACCCAATTGTTAACCGACTACGAATCGAACGCTTTCCTGCGATTGACAACAGGAATACCTTTTGGATTTGCAATCGGTCTTTTCTTTGCTGCTGCATACAGCGCTAGACCGAACCTGTTTGAAGAACCCAATCAGGTGCTGTTACCCGGCAACGTTCGATTTCAACGCCCTCTTCAAGAAGAATAATCTGGCGGAGGCGTTGACCACCACACCATCAATTGATCTGCATTTTGTGGAACCGGACAGTTTTCATGTCCGCTCGTCAGAATTTGCAAACGCTGAATTGAGTTCTCTATGGCTGTTGTTACTTGTGCGTTCCTGTGTTGCAAAATTGCTTCCAATGCTTGTTCCCAAGCTGCATTAGGATTGTTTTTTCGCCATCGAGAAAGTGCAACGCGAAACGGCCACATCGCTAAGGTCAGACGTGCAAATCCGATCCATGAGTCCCGGAGTTTGAAGACCTGTCCTTCAGCAAATGGGATGTGGTTTTGCTGTCGATGAATCCAATTGGCCTCTTCGAGCCACTTAACAAGTCGTTGTGTGTGTCGCTGCGTCACCATCCGGTGAGGCCCCAGTGATTTGTGGAGGCGTGGAATTTCGCACGAGCCAGCCATCAACGAAAGAGTACCCAATATGGACCAACATGAGCGAGCGAGGGGATTGCTTGGAACATCTGCCTCTCGTGCTTTTTTCGAGTTCCAATCGTCTTCCGCATGTTCCATCCACTGAGCGGGAGACCGTCCACTCAACCAACCCGTGTGTATTGAGGTGCGCTCCATCGGGGCTCCAGGGAGGCGTGTTTGTTGCTGAACATCGTTGGCTAACTTATTGAGTAAGTATCTGTCAACTTTGTCTTCATCGACGTTGAGTGGAGTTGGTCGACGGTTGAAGAATGAACGCAATTCCGATTGAATTTTTTGTCTTAGTTCATCCAAACCACCCTCGTTTAAGATGGGTCCAACAATGCAACATTTGTCAAAAGGTGGGTCGACACGTATGCTTCCAGTAAACAAATCATGGAATCCTTGCCGGATTGTTTTTTGGATTTCAGGCGTTTCAAAGTACTCTTGTTTGTCGGAACTCATGCGTAGGGTTGCATGCTTAATGCGTTCGATTGCACGGTCAGGGTCGCAATCAATCCAGAAGACCAAATCCGGAATCATTGATGCAGAATTAACCTGACAAACCGTATCGACCCCAAGTTCACCAACCACTCCCTGATAGATGATTGAGGAGTGAATGTTTCGATCCGATACAACAACATCTCCTCGTTCAAGCCTGGGTTTAATCCACGTGTGTGAATGATCGAGCCTGTCCGCAGCGAAGAGACCCGCTTCTTGAAGCGGGGTTTTGTCGCCGTTTTTCACCGCTTCGAGTGCTAACCTACCAAGATCACTGTGACGGCGTGGTTCGTGAGTCCGATGCACTTCATTAAACGGATAATTTGATAGCAGTTCGGTAAGGATTCGAACGGCCTCGCCTTTTCCTGAACCGTCACCGCCTTCAACGGTCATGAGGTACATTACTCCACCTCATTGTTTTGGAATTCATCACGTGCGAAGATCATCAATCCCATGCCGCAAAGAATGAGAAACGGTCCGAAGATGATGAAACCTCGGCTGAAAAGAGCAAATCCTGCAAGATATTGAGTTCGCCGGTAATTGGTCGCTCTGCGAACGTTGATGGCCGCATTCAAACCAACAATTCCTGCAGCGATGGTAACGAGGGCAATGCCGGTTGAGAGGGCGACGGCGTTCTCAAGCGACCATCCCGTGGTTGACAACGTCGAATCTTCTTCAAGAGTTGCGTTTCCTTTGCTTAATGTGAACGGTGTTTGTGTTGCTCGTTCAGGCGCAAAGGTTCGCTCTATTGTATTGTAAGATTCAAGAGACACTCTGAGAATATGTGGTTTCGACTCCACTTCATTAAATTCGTAGTATCCATAAGAATTTGTTTGGGTTGTATTTTGGACATTACCCGTTTCGATGACGATCAATTCAATTGTTACGCCCTCGATTGCTTCACCCGACTCGGCTTCAAGCACCACGCCGTAAAAATCCACCACTTCGTCGCTGCTAAACGACTGATCCAAAAGTTCCGCAGGATTTCCTTGCAACAGCAACAATCCTGTGATGATACCGAGAATACTACCAATGAATATCAAGGAGGAAGCCAATGCAAGGACGCCATTTGATTCCTCAATGATGACAAGATCGTCTCCTTGGGTTGTAGAATCTAAGATTTCTGATTCTTTGACCACGAGTTCCTCGTCTTCGGGTTCAACCCCCGATAGCTTTTGACGAACACGTGCCCGCAAGGCATCACGGCGTTCGTTTATGTCCATTGTAAACTCCCCAAAAACGTGGAATGCGCGAAAAACAACTTGTCGCAGTATATCCGCGCACGGGGACCTACCGTTTCAAACGCACGCCTTGGTGGAGAAATACAAGGGTGGTAAAAATAAGCAATATTGCAGCAAATGTCGTACCAGCAATGAAGATGTTTTGCGTCGAGGATGCGTCATCGTTGCTTGTATGCACAGAGTCAACCTCCAAGACATCCGATTCAGAAGCGTTTGCATCGCTTGAGGAATTATCAGATTTGAGCCAAGAACCTTGACGTAATCCGAGCTCAAGCAACCTGCCAATGTGAGCCAAGGATTCTGCAGAAACCTTGTCAGGCGTGTCTTCATGCGTATGCCAATAGCCCCCCCACTCGGTTGCGTTTTCACCATAGCGAATGTCGATGAAATCAATTGCTGGTATACCTACGTTGAGCATCGGTACATGGTCATCAATTACTCCATCCGACCTGGAAAAGTTTACGACATCCATTCCTGGATTCCCGTCGCAGTCCGATAAGTTGTCAATCAAACCAAGTGGTTGTGCGAGTTGTTCGACAGCATTCCACAATCGATTTCCATCCTCGTTGGTTGGAGAAGGTGGAAAGGTCCGATAAATTTTCAAATCTGCATCTCCAATCATGTCCACGAGAAGGAAAGCATCGATTCGAGCGACCTCTTCACTTGTCCTGTTTTCAGCCCAAGCCTTTGCACCGAGCATGGAGGGAGTTGGCCCTTGATCCTCAGCATCGGTGAGAAGAATCCAAACTTCGTGTTCAAGGTTCATGGACGGTATGATACGCGCAAGTTCCCATAACACCGCAACACCACTCCCTCCGTCGTTTGCGCCGGGGATTGGCATGTCTGTCATGTTCGGATTCTGGTCGCGTTCAGCCCTATCTCTCGAGTCATAGTGGGCTGCAAGAACAACGATTGGTCCCCCTTCCTGAACGTTTTCAGGAACCAATTTTCCCTCGAGGTTGGTCAGATTATATCCCTCTCGAGAATGTGAGTCCAACCTCCAATCGAACGCTGGCCTTGTTTCCATGAACCACTTACGGAGTTCCATTGAAGCATTACTGCCAGGTAGTCGAGGGCCAAAATCGACTTGTATGGTGACTGTTTGGTTGGCAGAATCACCGTTAAATTCGAGAATTTCAACGGTTGAACACACGTCTTCTGCTGACGTAAGCGAGACGGTACAAGAGGCGAGCAAGAGCACCACAAAAACGGCAGACATCTTCACTTCTTGTTCCTCCTTGGTTATGATGCTAAGAACGCGGGGTATTAAATACCTCATTTCAATGCATCAATTTGCGATACAGCATCATGTTTACCGGGGTTACAAAATGTCTGAACGGCGCTCTACAAAAGCACTCTTTCTGGTTCTCCTGATGCTCACTTCGGTTATCGCTCATGGTGCAGCGAACGAAACAGAGCAAGCAGAGCATGAAACATCCGATGAAATTGGTACAGTGTACGGTGATTTGAGTGAATTCGATGTCCGTACTGGTTCGCAATACCTTCTCATCGACGAAGAGCAACCCGTCGTGTCGGCGACCTCATTCATCAAACAAGCGTGGATTGACGAAGGGCGACCAGGCGTCGACCAAATACGATACCAACCGTCGATGGCACGCTCAACCTGTTCCCAACATGTGGTCGGTGATACCCTAACGGTTCCGATCTCAGGTGGTTCGACCAATGTTTATGTGGCAAAAACGACGGCTACAGTCGCTTTCCTCGTTCAATCCGGTCGTACATTATCATCAACAGTTCTGCAAAATCTTGCATCAACTTGGGACCAGACAATTTATCCAACCATGACGACCTACTTCGGTAAGGATTACCAAGATGGAAGAGGTCTTGCGCCACCGGACAACGACAACAATTGTCAAGTTGAAATTGTTGTTTACGACATCGACGGTGCGTACAACATTGGAGGCTACTTCTCACCCGGTACGGCGGCAACTCGCGAGGTCGTTTACATCGATTTTGCAGACATTACCCTCGCTTGGGGAAAATCGATTATTGCCCACGAACTTCAGCACCTCCTCCACAATGCACAAGATCCATACGAAAATCTCTGGTTGGATGAAGGCAATGCAGATGTTGCGATTTATCTCTGCTTCGGAGCGGATGGGACGCTTGCTGGTCACCTCAACGGTTGGACCCAGCAATCGGATTTGAGTGTACGATGGTGGAACCAACGAAATGCCGATTACGGAGCTGGTTTCATCTTTACCATGTATTTGGCTGACCACCTTGGCGGAGGTCCTGCGATTCGACAACTGGTGCAAGATTCTGCAACAGGGGGTCTAGGTGTGGAGAACCTCGCACTCTCGCCGGTTTCCGGACAATCCGGTAAAATTGGGAGAACCATGGGTGAAATCTTCGCTAACTTCTCAATAGCTGCTACGATTGACTCCGATCAAGGAATCTACGGTTTCTCAAATCTTGTTCTCAATCCGTCTTGCGGAGGGTCAACATTTTGCCGTATAACACCAGCAGATACCAATTCGGACTGGTCGACGCCGTGGAGTTCGACGGGCCACACAATGGAAGGATGGGGCATTCGCTCGTTCAAGTTTACACCGGGTTCAGCGTCTCCAGCACCTTTGACACTGCGCGTCACGTCTGACGTCTCCAATTTCGATGGGGTTTTGGTTTACAAATCAACAGCAGATGGATTGTGGTCAACTCAAGACTTGGATTTCAGCAACAACGTTGCAACGGGATTAATCCAAGGATTTGGAAACCTGACCGATGAAGTTTACGCCATTGTTTGGTATGCTAGCACGGTTGCAGATTGCGATTACACATCATGTGGACCCTCCTATCCGCAGGGAACGGTTGATGTCGAAGCGGCCCGTATAACCTCTCCTGCAACCATGATGCTGAACGGTACCACGCTTGGTGATCGTGATGGTGATGGCATTGCAGACACGGTTCAGGTCAATTATTCAATTCTCTCGAATGCTTTCTTTGAGGATCTCGATGTGGATGTGTTGGTACGAGACAGCAACGGTACGGTGGTTGACACCATTTCCAAACGGGTGCAAGCTGGAGGCGGTGTACACGTTCCAGAAAACGTTTATTTCACTGCTAACAAAGACGATCAGTACACAATTCAATTTACCATGAAGAACATGCTCGGAGCGGTGCTTGATACAGAGACAACCTCGCCGCAAGTATTGACCAACTTGGCACCCGTCGCCAATGCATCCATCTCAACCAATGCAAGTCAGACCTACGAGAAAATTCAGTTCACAGGTGACGGGTTCGATGCTTGGGGTCTTTCCTTGGACAACAACACGTTGCCATATTTTGACCAGCCAGTTGCATATGCTTGGGATTTTGATGACAACATGACCTCAGGATTGCGTTCACCACTGAGGTCGTTTTCGCAAGCAGGTGTGTACAACACAACACTTCGAATCATGGATGTTGGAGGGACTTGGTCGGATGTCAGCATCAATCAAATCAACATCACGGATAATTCAGAACCGATACCGATCATAACCGTCAACAACAACATCGTGGAAGACCGAATCGAGATTCTCACCAATCAACGCATTATTTTCTCTGCTTACCAAACATCGGACAACGTTCCGCTGGAATATCTCAACTTCTCATGGGATTGGGGAGACGGTTCTCAGGTGACATCTGGAACGGGATTGTACACTGCAAACCATGAGTGGGGAGATGTTGTTGGCCCCAATCAAACCTACATCCTTACACTAACGGTCTCGGATGGAATCAACATCGGACAAAAAACGATTGAGGTTGTTGTCAGTAACCGTGTGCCGTACCAAATTTTCTCCGACGAACTGACCACCTACACCTACACGCCACTCTTCATGCCGGACATCTTTACCGATGACGACGGCGAGAACTTATCCCTGAACTGGATTTTTGATGATGGCGTTAATCTCGATGGTGTCGAAGTTGATCGAAGTGACGATTTCTCTTCAACAACCTCGGCTGCTCTTTATCCAGCGCCTTCTTGGAACACACCTGGATTGAAGAACATCACTGTAACTGTAACCGATGAAGACGGGGCAGTTTCAATTGCTGAACTCCGTGTCAATGTCATAAATCAACTTCCTGTTGCAAATTACATCGTAAAAGAATCGGGTGCAACCGGTGCGCCGCAACTTGATTTCCTGGTCGACAACGCTCAGGTGAATGTCCCTTACACTTTTGATGGAAGGACGAGTTTCGATGTTGATGGTACGACCGGCACGTACAACGATTTAACCTTCAACTGGTCGTTCCCCGATGGAACGTTTAGCAACAAAACTCTGCCCGCTTATTCCTTTAGCGAACCTGGTGAGCAAACCATCCAATTGATCGTAACCGATGAAAACGGTGATCAGAGCACCCCAAGAATCATTGTTGTTGTTGTAGCGAACCCGCTCCCAATCATTGAATTGCAAATTCTTGATGCGTGGCTTTGGCTTAGCGATGACTGTGATCTTAAAGCGGAAATAGGAACGCCGGCCAGAGAATCTTGTCAATTGCTCATGGATACTGACGTGTTTCCTGAAAACGGATTACCTGATCAGTGGTCGAGAACCTTCGATGAAAACGGTATCAACGTCGCAATACCTGGCGCACTGCTTTACTTCGATTCAAGTGGTACACGAGATGGCGATCAGAAATTTGAAGGAAAATATGTACCTCTTGAACAAGAATCGCCTGATTGGAATGGCCTCTTGGAGTACACTTGGGACTTTGGCGATGCGACACCAATCGTACATGAACCAAAGCCATGGCATTCCTATGAGCGACCTGGTTTGTATACCGTAAAACTCACCGTTCGTGATGCGTTTGGAACTGGCGATGTCACGCGTGCCGAATTTAAGATTCATATCGATTCACCTCCTGAAATAGGTGCTATTGATTTGCCAGATGAAATTTATGAAGATTTTACATCCGCTGTTACTGTAAATGTATCAGATGCCGAATCACTATCAGATCTCGTGTTCTATAGAGATACAAACGTCCTCGATGGTTCGAACTCTGATCGTGATGATACCATCAGCAACGATTTGGTAGTTAAATGGGAAAAAGACATTCTTACCGATGCAGATGGGGACGGTATTCCTGACAACGACTGGTTCCAAAGCAATGAAACACGTTTCAATTTGGCGGAAGTTGTTTGGGACGACCCAACGGAAGCGATTCTCAAGGTGGAAGTGTGTGATGGAATGGGGTTGTGCGATGAAGCGCAGATCGATGTGTCGGTGTTGCCAGAGCAAGACGCAGATCCCTCGCTCTCAGATTTTAGTCTGGATGAATGGAAATCCTGGATGTCGGACGCTGGAAGTGATGCACTGGGCTATATTGCATTGATATTAGCCGCACTAATTCTAGGGTGGCTGGTCATGCGACAACCGAATGAAATCGAGGAAGAAGCAAAACAGAGTGCAGAAACATATGAGGTCGAACATGCCGATGATGGCGGATTGCTGGGTATGGATCATCATGCACCTCCGCCAGCTCCGAAGATTCTTTCCAAACAAGAACGAAGAAACGACGAAAGTGGCTACATACGTCCATTACGCCGACGCGAGTAAACGAATGCCTCAAGAACCTCGTCGTCAACCTAGTTACAAGGGGTGACTCCATGTTGCAAAGAAGAGCATTTGTTTTGCTTTCGATTTTTGTTTTGCCTTTACTCAGTGGAGCGTTCGTTCCCTCTTACGGATCTGCATCAGCAGCAATCGATGACTGCGGTGCTAAAAAAACCGAGATTGTATGGAATGAAACAATTGCTCGGCATGCGGAGGTTCCGCACCACAGCATCTGGTGGATGGGTGACGATTGGGATGACGGCGAGAAAGGAGGCAAACGTTCTCAAAAATGGAGCGAACCTAGCGATGAATCCTACGACCCTTTACTTTCACCCGAAGAACCTTGGATGTACGAGTCTTATCATTCTGAAGAACCTGTGGAACCGTTCAAGACAAACATTTTCACTACCATGGAAATTGGAAATGATAGCGTTGGAGCGTTACGTTTGAACCTTTCAAGCGAACACAGGACCACGATTTGTGTTGAGATTGAAGGGGTCATCGGAAACAGCACGGTTCCCGCAAGCGCCGATGTGTATCTTATGACTACCTCTCAATACGACAGTTACGAATGGTCCTACCAACGCATGCATGGAAGTAATTCCGACAGGTGGTTTGAACGAGAGAGTCTCAGTGAAGATGAATTCATTACAGAAGTATCACCCGAGTGGGCTGCTTTCGACGTTACGGGTTGGAAGACGTACAGGGACGTGCATTCTTACGAAAACACGGATTCTGTTGTAATGAGCGTTTCACTGGACGCTCCTGAAGTGTATTCTTCCCTCTTTTCTGATATGACCTATCAGGAATTTTTCATCGTAGTTGATGCTTGGGACAATTCGCGTAGGGGTGACGCAGGTGTGCAAGACAAAATCATCCTTGCAGACGTTGCCATTTCTACAACGCCGCGTAGCCTTGTTTTACCCAATTGGACGGTATCACTCACATTTTTTGTATTCTTCATGTCGATTGTACTGGCTCCAGTCATCATCAATCGTCGATACATGAATGCAGGACTTGATCCAAAGTTGGAATCCGAAAAACAACTCATGCCGTCGCTTAATCAGTGAACGCAGTGCTCAGTACTCAAGAAGTGTCCATGCGTCCCGCAAATCTCGGACATTGATGAGTCCCTTATCGCTTATGCGATGTTCCATTGAAAGTGTGGCATAGACCATCGAAACGCCCAGGACAGGGGCATGAATCCTCGCCCAGTCGCCACCGCTGTTGACGGCCATGATGCTGTATTCCAGACCTTCGCCTTTCAATTCAATGGCTGCGTCGACAATTTGTAAGGCGTCCAAGTGAGAGTGCGCAGTTGAGCAGAACTTGACAAGATCAGCTTTTTCATGGTTCTCTCGAATGAAAGCAGCAATATCTTCTGAATTTGGTGTACCGTTGATGTCGTGAATTGAATGGATGATTTTGCATCCTTTTTCTTTTGCAGATTTCAATAATTTTTCAAGGTGCGGATCTTCAATTGAAGTCTCCAAATCAATCCAGGTCACCTCGGAGTCGATACCTTGTTGAAGGATTTCAATACGCTCTTCCTCCGTCCCAGGAAAAAAACCTCCTTCTCGAGGAGGGCGGACAGTGAACACGACAGGAACAGCAATCGAATCTTTTAGTTTCTGAATGGTGTCTTGCGCGTTCAACGAAGATGCGTCAGATATTGGCCATTCTGCTTCTGGCGGCATGACTCTTCGGGTTTCTCCATCTTCCTGTTCAACGAGCGTGGGTTCCGGTTTGTTGAGGTAGAGTCGGTCGAAACGGACCTCAACTAGGTCCGCACCTGCAGTGGAGGCGCGAGCGGCTTCGTCGACCATGTCATCAACGTTCGTTGAGTCGAGCGCAACGCAAATGGTCGGTTCAGGCATGATTCAACCGAATTGAGACTTCTTCTTAACGCTCACGGAAGGTCATCATGGGTTTTCGTTGTAAAAATTGGAAGAATGGGCAGCAAATTTTAGGGCCAAAAACGTATCACAGAAGAGTGCTTTAGGGGTAGGTTTACATACCCTCGTCGGGCATGTTTAACAGTTAGAGGTATGGTGTAAGAGCTGCGTATCTGAACGGCCGACAGCGCCTTATTTTTTGACTGGATTTGATGATTTTATGGAAGACGGATATGATGCTGGAAGTATTCAGGTTCTGGAAGGGCTTGAAGCTGTCCGAAAGAGACCAGGGATGTACCTCGGAGATCCGCATGACGGCTCAGCTTTGCATCACTGCATTTGGGAAGTTGTTGACAACTCCGTTGACGAGCATTTGGCAGGACACACAAAACAAATCGACATCGTTTTGCACCCTGACAATTCGCTTTCAGTACGTGATTTTGGACGAGGAATACCTGTAGGAATTCATGAAGAATTTGGTATTTCTGCTGCAACCGTTATCATGACCAAACTACACGCTGGAGGAAAGTTCGACAACAGTTCGTACAAAGTCTCTGGAGGTCTGCACGGTGTCGGAGTCTCGGCTGTAAACGCCGTTTCAGAATGGATGGAAATGACCATTCACCGAGATAATGTAATCTATTTTCAACGGTATGAAAAAGGCGTCCCAGTAGGTGATCTCGAAGAGAAGGGAACGTGCGATGATACGGGGACACTCATCTCATTCAAGCCGGATTTATCCATCTTTACCGATATCGTCGAGTTCAACCTCGAGGAAATCGAGACAAGAGTCAGCGAAACAGCTTTCCTCAACGCAGGTTTGAAAATTACAATTCTTGACCAGCGTGGGGATGAACCACATCAAACCGAACACCTGTATGAAGGAGGGCTTGCAGAATACGTTGGCCAATTGAACGAACGAAGGGAAGTATTGCATTCCGACGTCATTACCATCTCCGGCGATAAAACCATCGAAAAAGGCCTCGTTGAGGTCGAAGTGGCACTTCAATGGTCCGATGCATTCAGCGAATCGATACGTTGCTATACGAACATTATCCGTAACAAAGACGGTGGAACGCACATGTCTGGCCTGCGTACAGCACTTACAAGCTCCGTCAATGCCTACGCCAAAAAGAAAAATCTCCTCAAAGGAGATTCTTTGTCGGGCGATGACGTACGTGAGGGACTTGCGGCTGTCGTGAGCGTAAAACATCCAGACCCCTCATTTTCTTCTCAAACCAAGGACAAACTTGTGAGCAGCGAAGTGACGGGTATTGTTCAAACGATTGTTTACGATAAGTTGGGTGAATTCTTTGAGGAGAATCCCAGCGTTGCCAAACAGATTGTTGACAAGGCACTTCTGGCCTCTAAGGCCCGAGAAGCGGCTCGAAAAGCAAGGGATTTGACCCGTCGAAAAGGAGTCCTTGAGGGCGGAGGCTTGCCTGGAAAACTTGCAGATTGTCAATCAAGAGATCCAAGTGAATGTGAGGTATATTTGGTAGAGGGTGATTCCGCAGGCGGTTCAGCAAAGACTGGACGTGATCGTCGCATTCAAGCAATTTTACCACTCAGGGGTAAGATTTTGAATGTTGAGCGCCAGAAGCACAATGCCGCAAAAGTGTTCCAAAATCAAGAAATTCAAACCATGATTCGTGCTTTGGGTGCGGGCGTCGGCAACAATTCTGAAGATGAAGGCGGATTCGACCCTGAAAAACTTCGATACAGCAAAATCATCATCATGACGGATGCCGATGTAGACGGGGCCCACATTCGCACGCTCATGCTGACGTTCTTGTGGCGATTCATGCGACCTGCAATCGAAAAAGGACATGTTTACATCGCTCAACCTCCGTTGTTCCAATTATCAAAAGGGCGAGTAAGCAAATACGCATTTACAGACGAGGAGAGAGATACGATCCTCGAAGAGCTGCGAGGTGATAATCCCAATGCCAAGATTGGTGTTCAACGTTACAAAGGTCTGGGTGAGATGAATCCCGATCAGTTGTGGGAGACCACAATGAATCCTGAAACCCGAACCATGCTTAAGGTGACGGTTAAAGATGCAGAGGAGAGCGATCGTATGTTTGAGATTCTCATGGGAGAAGATGTGCCCGACCGTCGTGCGTTTATCGAACGCCATGCCAAGGAGGTGACCAACCTTGACATCTGAAGAAGAAATTAGCGATACGGGTGATGCTGTTGAAACAGGAACGGTTCTGAATCGTTCACTTAACGATGAAATGAAGACCTCTTACATCAATTATGCTATGTCGGTCATCATTGGTCGAGCGCTACCGGATGCTCGAGATGGACTTAAGCCAGTGCACCGCCGTGTACTTTACGGTATGCATGAGGGCGGTCATACGGCTGAAAAGAAGTTCAGCAAATCCGCTCGTTCGGTTGGTGAAGTCATGGGGAAGTATCACCCGCATGGAGATCAGTCGATTTACGACACCATGGTTCGCATGGCACAAGAATTTTCATTGCGTTATCCACTGGTAGACGGTCAAGGGAATTTTGGTTCGATTGATGGCGATCCTCCCGCAGCGATGCGTTACACAGAGAGCCGTCTCGATCGAATCTCAAAACACATGCTCGAGGACATTGAGAAGAAAACAGTCGATTTTCAACCGAATTTTGATGACTCTGAAATGGAGCCAACCGTGCTTCCCGCTCGACTCCCGAACCTGCTCCTCAACGGTTCGGACGGTATTGCAGTGGGTATGGCCACAAGTATACCCCCACA
>PBSP01000063.1 GCA_002726845.1 Methanobacteriota archaeon
CATTGGTGCCTACAATCATGTAGCTCCTGGACTTGCGGCGCTCAATCTCTCCACATTGCAAGTGGTCAAACAAGCAACCCTCCGTTCTGAGCGATGGTTCGATGTGCCGAATTGTCGTGAAGCCAGCGTTGGTGCACATTTTGGCCTCGATATTCTCCGTTCATCTCATCGCAGGGAAATGGTATCAGCACTTCGAGCAAAGCGTAAACTGAAGATGGCCGGTGTTGTTTTGCAGGAAGACTTGGATGATTATAACATGGATTCGATGCCGCGACATGTGTTCGTTACCTCTCCTGGATTCAATCAATCCCCGAACAACGTATGGCACGGTCCAGGAACCGACCCCTCCGAACAACACCTTCGCTTACCGGGACCTACTGGATTCCGGATATATCGCAAGGATTCAGCCGTTTCCTCCATTGACGATCTTGCATGTGTAAAAATGAATAGAATACAAGGTTAATTTCCGTAATCTGGAAAATATCTCGTTTGTATGGACAAAATAAAGAAAGTTTGATAACGGTTGATGATGATTTCCGTACATGGCGAACCACAAGGAACAGGTCCAGTCAAACGAGGCTTTTCTGCGTGCTGTTCTCAAAGCAGTGCACAGTCGAAAGTACGCTTCTATTTACGCCGAAGCGACCGCAAAGGCGAATGCAGAGCTCGACCCGTGGAAAGGCGGATACACCTTCTTTCTGCTATGAAAGCAATCAAGTGATGTGATTCCGCCCCTCGGTGCATGGACCTGGCATGGGAAGCGATTCTTGCGGCAGGTACGGTGTTTTTTCTTGGCGCTATCTCCCCGGGTCCAAGTCTGCTCATGGTCATTCGAAACACCATTGTTGGGGGACGACGACGAGGCGTGATGTGTGCTGTAGGCCACGGTATCGGTTTTGGGATCTATGCTGGAGTGGCAATCTTCGGACTGATTGTGCTTCTTGAACAAGCTCCTGGGGCCTTTTTCCTTCTTCAGGTGATCGGCATCGGCCTCTTGTTTTGGTACGGGTGGCTGATGTGGCATCATCGCAATGAGGATTTGACGGATTCCATGGAGGGTGAAGCTAGAGGCTTCTTGGAAGGCTTTTCAATTGCATTTTTTAACCCGAAAATCGCACTGTTCTTGGTCGCAGTCCTTGCCCAAGTGCTTGATGCAGGAATGAGTCTTCTGACCAAACTTGTGATTGGTTTTGTAGGAATGGCAATCGACATGATTTGGTATGTTTTGGTTGCAGTGTTCCTGACAGGAACATCTCTTCTCGATTGGTTACGAGCCAATGAAACAACAGTCAACCGTGCAACGGCTCTCGTGTTGTGGGGATTTGCATGTTCGGTCATGCTCAGTATGTACCTGGCCTAACGTTGACATCTTGGACAGAGAAAAGTCGAACGTCCTGATTGGGTAATTCGTTCAATCGTGCCGCCACAACCTGCTTTCAAACACGGTTCATCTTCTCGATCGTACACTTGGAAATGATGCCCAAAGTATCCAAGAGTTCCGTTTACATCAGCGAAGTCGTTTAATGAACTACCACCAACTTCAACAGCTTTGTTCAGGACATCCACAACCATATCAACAAGCACGTCAAGTTTTTTCTTTGGTCTACCGTCCTTCCGTACCAACGACCTGCTCTCTCTTGAAGGATGTATACCGCTACGATGCAAGGCTTCACAGGCGTAGATATTGCCCACACCAACAACAACCCTTTGATCAAGTAAGGCCACTTTGACGCTCGACGTTTTGCGTTGCAGCTTGCGGGCAAGGTCGTTTGAATTCCACGCTCCAAAAGGTTCAGGCCCAAGGGACTCAATTAACGGATGAATGCTCTCTTCGCCCACATCGATGAGGTCCATTACACCAAAACGCCTCGGATCGGTATAAACGGCAACGCTTCCGTCATCGAAGCGAAATTCTACGTGATCGTGTCGACCATCGAATCCTGTTGCCGAACCGAATCTGGAATGTGTATCGTTACACCCCGTATTTTCGAATTCTTCGACCTTGTTTGCATCAAAAAGAGTGTATCGCCCAGACATTCCAAGGTGAGAAAGTATGACCTTTCCGTCATCCAAATCGATGAGGAGATATTTGGCGCGTCGACGGATTGAATCGACGCGTCGACCAACAGTGTGTGCTCGAAAATTTTGAGGAAACGGAAACCGGAGGTTCTCTCTTCGAAGGACGACCTCCTCCAACCTCCTACCGACCATCGCTTGTTCAAGCCCTCTGCGGACCGTCTCAACTTCGGGTAGTTCCGGCACGAATTTACCTCCTTCGGACAACAAACAGTGCGTGTTGATCTTCAAACCCTGTCAGGTTGATGTGCTCGATAAGTTCCAGTTCTTGACTCAATTTCGCAATCGCCGAAGCGAAGACATCACGTTCACTGGCTTCTCGATGACGCTCACTCGCTGCTTTCAAGGAAAGCAAGCCAATTCCGTCTTGGCTGAGAAATCGGCGAACGGCCGATGTGAAAATTTCAACTTGACCGGCTTGAGCCACGTCTTGAAACAGCCAGTTCACCTTCCTTGGGAGCAAAACACCCCACGTCTCAAACTTCCTCGCATCTCCGAGCACGGGAACCAAACCAGGACGTTGTTCGGCGAGATACGTCAAGTCACGTAAGCATCTGGGTGCGAGATCCACTGCAATCAAGCGACCGCTTTTTTGGTTTCCAGAACCACACAAATGATCGTGCAAATGCGAGATTGTGGTTCCATGTCCTGCGCCGAGGTACAATACTGTGGAACCCGCTTGTGGAAGCAAATCAGAAGGATTGTTGCGAGTTCGTAACAGGGCTGCTGCAAGCTTCGAGCGATTGGGATCCCAGCGACGGTGTTCAACACCTCTGAATTTTCTAAGTGATTCTCCCCGTATGGCAACTCCTGGATTGGCGTTTACGCTCCAAAGGCTTCGTCCTTCCAACAAAACGGAATCGGACAAAGGTCGTATGCGTCGGTTCTTGGCCATATGACGACCTCAACGACGCTTCGGTGTGGAAAATTCAGTGCGAATTGCCTCAACCTTTGCCTCTACTTTGTCCACATCCTCTTGCGTCATGGGTGTTCCACCAAACGCATCAATTCTTGCTGCAATGCTAATTTTTGATGCCAACATTCGCGCGATTTTACCTCGAATCCATCGAGGTGATCTTGAAATCCAAGGATGCATGAAGATATGGCCGTGTTTCGGTGGTGCAGAGCCGTTGCGAAGATGATTGAAAAATGCCTTCTCTGCTCCAAGAACTTGAACGGTACCAGAAGGCAATCGAGCAAGTCTTGACCGCCCGTGTGCCTCAACACACAACCTTGCTGCGAGAAGTGGCCCAACCAATGTTGAAACCGATGGGAGATGGGCTTGGGCGGAAACACGGATTGCATGCTCCAATTGATCCAACTGACGACGTTGGTTGGCAACCATTACCGCCCAACCATGCAATGCTTTCCATTCGCTCGGTGTTGGTTGCTCATGAGCATCATCAACTTCCAAAGCAGTTGCAAACTCTGTTAGTGAGGCAACCTCACTCAAACGACCTGCAACGCTCCCTCGGTTGGTCTCAAATCGAGCGCTCGGCAGAAACAGTCCGACCCATTCAATGAGTTGTGCTTCCATGGAAAGGTGAAGCGTTCGCAGTTCCTCACTTGCTCGAGAGAGATGTTCGAGTCTTCGATCTGGATCGGCAGCAGAGACTGCAACTCCTTCCTTGGCAAGGAGCAATGAAGCTTCATCAGCAAGTTCAATCTGCTGTTCAGTTGGCTGTGGAACATCAAATTCAGGCAAGCCTTCAGAGCCATGAACAATCGGTTTTGCATCCGGGAATCGTTCAGCAAGGATTTCGGCTTCAGGAGAAAGTTGCCCGTTTGCAATGCGTTGCAATCGCTGTTTTACGGTATGCACCGAAAATCGCGCATCGTTACTTTCGATGTCAAGCACATCTCCTTCCTCGTTGACAACGGCTGCTGAATGCCACGAATACCACAGCCACATAAACATCCCAGTTCATGGTTGGAATTGAATGTTGTCACCTGTTTTCCGAACGAACATTGTCGCTGTAGTGAAAAGGAGACTCAGCGGTTGATAGAACCATCATGATTAAATGTAACATGCAAATGCCGTAGTCATGTTTTGTCCCGAATGCGGCACTTTGTCCTTTCCAAGTCCATCTGGAGACATTACATGTACGAATTACAAATGCGGTTATACTGGACCAGCCAATGTCAAGATGAAAATGGACGGAAAAGAGATTGACCTCTCAAAAACCAAGACAACGACGAAAGCAGAAAAGCGTGAATATGAAATTATCAAAGATTCAGATCAACGCAAAGGAGTGCTCTCGACCGAATCATACATGTGTCCAAAATGCGATTGCACAGAAGTGTACTTCTATCTTGAACAAACACGTTCTTCAGACGAACCAGAAACCCGAATGTTAACCTGCAAAAATTGCGGCCACGGTTGGCGTGAATACTGATCAGTAATCGCTTTCGACCCGTGGAGCGAGGAAATAGTCAACCTCAGCAGCTCCATCATAAAAGTTGAAACTCATGGCGAGAGGAAAATTCTCGCCGAATTGGATGGTCACCATATCGGTAGGACCGAATCGACGTGATAGCGGCTCGAGATATGTAAGGCTGTATTGGCTGCGAGCAGGTCCATCGCATACGAGTTCATCCATCTCATCCTTGTCAAAAGAGATGTCAACTGAATCGGTGTTGTTTCGAACGTGAACCTTGAACGAACTTTTGTCGACACTAAAATTGACCAAATCGCCAACTTGTTTTGCAGCCTTCAGGGCTTGGCCAAGCTCGGCCCCGTTCATCACAACCTTGCACGGGAGGTCCAATTTTGGAAGCGACGGAGGTGAAGCCATGGTTGCGTTGTCGAGTGGACGAAGGTTTCGCACGATTTTTCCGAGGCTCATGGTAAAATCGCCTCCTTCCTGGTGTGTAATCTCAATGAGATCACCGGACGCACCAAGCGTGGTCAGTTCTCGAATTTTCTTCATCTCAAGACCAATTTTCTTTGCATCAAGTTCCCACCCGTCAAATGCAGCAGCATCGACATGAAGTTTGATCATCGCTACGTGAGAAGAATCGACCACGCGCACGGTTAATCCGTCTTCTTCAAAATCGAATCTTGCATCTTCGACAACAATCATTAATGTGTCCAAAATCTTGCTTACGAGTTCTTGGCGAGCTGTAACGTTCAACATATGAGGCACCCCTACAGCATGGCTGTCCTTTCGACGGCTTATGAACTTACTATTCAACGAACAACGTTTTCGCGCGTTGAAGAACCTCCGATGCGTCGACGTGCGTCGCAATCATAAGCCAGAGGAGTTCCCTCCAATTCATATGTATGAGCCTGATGGGCGGTTCATGGTGGAACCTCTGCTCAAGGACGATGGAACCCCTTACAAAGTTGCGATATTGATTCCAACGATCAACAACGCAGATGAACTTGAAATTGTGTTGGATCGGCTTGCACAACAAACCTATCCTGACCTTGAAGTGGTCATCGCAGATTCGAAGTCAAGAGATCACACAAAGGATGTTTGTGAAAAGTATGGAGCCACATGGATTGACGACCCCTCCACCAACCGAGCTGATGCTTGCAACTTCGCATTAGAACAAATGGATCACGACTTGGTTTTGTTCACGGATGATGACACCATCCCTCCACTGGATTGGGCTGAGAAACTCATTCGTTGGTTTAAGGATCCTGAAGTCGGAGCTGTCGGCGGTCCAAACTTTGCTCCCGATGACGATTCCTTTGGAGCGAAGTGTGCTGACGTTGCCTTCTGTACCAAATTCATGACCGCTGGGACACGTTACGGTGCGAAGCCTCGAGGTGAATTGGTACCTATTACACACAATCCAGGTGTCAATTGTGCTCATCGAATGAAGAACCTGAGGCAAGTCAATTTCTTTGAGCCCGGTTGCATCGGTGCTGAGGATGTCGTCCTTGATGCAAAAATACAACGCGAAGGACACAAACTCTTCATCGACCCATCCAACGTGATGCCTCACCGTCGACGACGTCCGTTTAAACCGTACATGAAACAGATGCGTAATTACGGATACACGAGAATGGTAGCGAACAAACGTTGGCCTGAAATTGCTACATGGTCCCATACCGCAATCGGTTTCTTCCCGTGGCTTACAGTAGCTTCCATCCTTGCACTGGTTGCAGGTGTTGTTGGAGGCGGGGCTACCGATTATCCATGGTTCTCTATCAATGGAGATTGGACATGGTCAAGAATTGCCGTCCATGGAACGCTTGGTTTTGTTGGGTTGTACATCGGAATTTCATGGCTTGGAGCAGCCATTGGAACGAGTCCACATCGTTCGATTGGAACCGTTGCTCTTGCACCGCTATTTGTTTTCTTAGCTCACTGGGCATACGGCCAAGGCGTGAACAAGGCATGGCGAGAAATTCGCCAAACGGGTGGCGTTGCAGGCGTTGGCCGGCAAATTGATGACCGAGAACGGACCATTTGAGACGCATAATCGACGCAACGCCTTTCAATGGATGAAAACAAGAGGCACCATGGGTGAACGGATTCTTCGTGAAATATCTGACGAAGAAGAAATTTGGCTTACCATCCGTTCTGTACTTACCGTAACGCGAGTTGCGGTCCTGTTTACCACCATCATTGTTTCAGAGTTTTTCGAAGATTATTACATCCTCGATCTTACCGTGGCCATATGGTCGTTAATCGTTGGAATTCCGCTGTTTTTCTTTATTTCCGTCCTTATTCTGTGGGGGAACAAAGCGTTCATTCCCACATCACCACAACAGGAAATGACCACCATTCTTCGCCCAATAATGGAACGAACCTGATTACATTCCAGCCATATCTCCGGTCTGTATGGTCCATTGGCTTGCGTAAACACCCTGCCGTTCAACTAGACCGTCGTGCTTGCCTCGCTCTACAACCGTTCCATCAACCATGGCAAGGATTTCATTTGCATTTCGGATGGTACTCAAACGGTGAGCAACTGCGATGGTTGCCCTTCCTGAACCAGTGCTGAGGAGATTTTCCTGAATACGACGCTCTGTTTCAGCATCGAGAGCACTCGACGCTTCATCCAGAATCAGCAGTGACGGTTTCTTTAGCAATGCACGGGCAAGAGAAACACGGGCACGCTGGCCACCGCTCAACATCGCACCTCGATCGCCAACCATCGTCTCAATTCCATCTTCCAACTCGTCGATAAACTCCGCTGCTCCTGCAAGTTCCAAGGCACGTTTGAGCTCGTTCTCATCAGCAACCTGGTTGTACTGAACGTTGTCTCGAATCGACCCGTAGAACAGGAATGGGTCCTGACTGACAAACCCGATGGCATCTCGAACACTTGCAAGTGTAAATGTATTGATGTTGTTATCGTTGATGAGTACCTCTCCTGAATCAGGCACATAGTAACGCATCAACAACTTGAGAATCGTTGTCTTTCCAGCACCTGTGTGACCCATGACACCAAGAAATTGACCGCCAGCAACCTTGAAAGAAATACCGTTGAGAACCTTCGTTGTCGTATTTGGATAGGTAAAGTGTACATCTCTGAACTCAACCGATTCGATCGGACCAAGAAGTTCGATAGCATCCTCACTATCGACAATGGTGGGCTCCAAATCAATGGCTGCAAACACGCGACGTGCTGCTGCCTCTCCGCGTTGCAATTGATTCACAAGGATTCCAAAAATAAACATCGGCATGGTCATTCGAGTGCTAATGAGCAGGAAAGTGACGAGTTGTCCGGTGGTAATCTCGCCTTCTTTTGCCAACCATCCGCCCGCTGTTACAAGGAGTCCAAAGGCTATACCAGCAACAACGTAGATCATCGGGATGAAGCGATTTCGATCTTGGCTTGCTCCCATGGCTTGATCTCGATAAGCTCCTGACTCACGATTTACCCGGTTCGCTTCCCATTCCTCTGCGTTGTACGCTTGTACTACCGAAATCCCTGAAATTAGGTTTTCAAGAACTGCAGTGATGTCTCCTGTTGACTCGCGCTGCTGTCTGTATTTTCGTTGTACACTGGTGGAAAACCAATACACAATCGGCACGATAAAAATAATTGGTCCGAACAAAACGATGGCAAGTTTCCAAGACATCAAAACGAGAATCAAAAAGGCCGTCATGAACGTCACGATAATTCGAATGATCGAGGTTGAAGAATCAGAAACCACGTCCTCCAATTGATTGACGTCGCTTGACAAAACAGCCATAATTTGTCCCGTTTGTCTCATGTCGTAATACGTAGCCTCCATGGCAATCAGCGACTTGGTCGCGTCCATTCTAAGGTCGTGCTGAATTTTGTACCCCAGCGTCTGCCAAGAGTATTCCGATATTCCCTGAAAAATTGCTAGGAAAAAAAATCCCAAGAAGATGAGAATACCGTAACCAATAGCGGGGTCACCACCAAAAGATGTAACAAAATTCTGTACGATTTGCGGACCTGACAATCCACTGGTAAAGTAATCGACTGCAAGTCCGATGGCAACAAACGGCATCAAATCGAAAAAGCGAGCCATTGCATTTCCAAAAATTCCTGAAAGAACGCGTCCAGGGTATCGCTTTGCGTATGGAACAACACGCCAGATTTGCCGACCGATAATCTGTGTCTTGTCGTTGATATCAGATGGTTCCATCGCATCGCTGCTTCTGGTACCAATCCCGCTCATGCGCCTTCCTGAGGCAAACGGGTTTTGAACCCTCGTTATCGATTTGATGCAGGCCAATGCAAATGATTGATGAGTAACCTGTGATAAGACACAGACATGCCGACTCATCGCGCACGAGTTTCTGCCTTCCTTGTTTGTCTGATGCTGACGCAGTTAGCGACTCCGTTTGCTTCGAGCAGTTCATTACCGTCTATTCAAATAAACACGAACGCTGATCTTGAAATGCTCTCTCAAATCGGTGTTGTGCCAACAAAAGAACACGCGAACGGTTGGTACAACCCTGCAGAAGGCGTCGATACCCTCGGACTGTTGTATCGTGACGCTACCGTGACCTCTGTTGAGGATTGGCCCGAACGCACTGGAGAGAGGATCCTTTCCGGTTTTTACATCCTCACCCACACGTACCCAGTACCGACCGAGTGGGAAGGTGAGCTTAAGGAAGACGGAATCAACTGCTACTCGTTTATTTCTCCAAACGGTTTCAGTTGTGAACTGAACAAACATTCGACAAAACAATTGGATGATCTCGGCGTAGAGGGAATCGTTCAACTCGATCCTACCGACAAAGTCAGCCTTGGTTTGAGCATGGTGCTCACAGGAGAATACATAGGGCCAGCAAGCATACTCTACCAGCAAGAAAACGTGCCCGTAAACCTACTGTTGAGTGGCAAATCATTACCAGAGGGGATTTACACGACCGAGGGTATTGAAGTGGAATATCATGAGGGGCGCTTCGCCACAATATACATTCATCCAACACCAACCGTAATTTCGTGGCTAACCGAACAGGAAGAGATTGAATGGCTGGAAGAAGAACAGTGGTTCTCGCACCAAAACAGCGTTGCTGACGGTATCATCAAAGCAACCGACCTTTGGAGTCAATCAACAATGAGTGGCATCGACGCCTCATGGAATCACGTTGATGGAACGGGAATAACCGTTGCAGTTGTCGACAGTGGTCTCGACAGCGGCACCAACGATTCAACGATGCACCCAGATTTTAGAGATCACATCCTAGACATCGTGTCATTCCCAATGACGAGTTCAAGAGCAAGTTGGTGTGGATCTCCGGCAGATGACGGTGCTTCAGATATCGATGGACACGGTACTCACGTTGCGGGTTCGGTCCTTGGAGACGGTACCGATTCTTCTGGAAATATCAAAGGCATTGCTCCAGAGGCAAGGCTCTACTTTCAATCTGTGGGCGTCTGGTGTGCGAACGGCGACGATCCATCCACCTCTGGTGACGAACGATACTCGCTCTGGGGAATTCCTTCAAACATCACGAAATTGTTTGACCTTGCAGCGGAAAATGGATCGCGTGTGCACACAAATTCATGGGGTTCCACAAGTCTCGGATTCGGCGTTTACTCGGCCCGTTCGGTTCAAGCCGACATCGGTGCTCGCAACTATCCAAACATGACGATTCTCTTTTCAGCAGGTAACAGTGGAGAAGACACAACTCCAAAGAATGGAGAAATTGACTTTGATTCGTTGGGAAATCCAGCCACAGCAAAAAATGTGTTTACTGTTGGAGCAAGTGAAAACGATCGAACAACGTTTACCGGCGTGTGGGGATCGTCGTACGGCTCTCCAATCAGCTCGGATAAGCTGGCTGATAACACAAGTGGGATGGCAGCGTTTTCAAGCCGAGGTCCTGTTGACGACGGGAGAATAAAACCTGACATTTCTGCGCCTGGAACGTTTATTCTATCGACCAAATCCCGATCGACAACCGATACAGGTTGGGCGGTATACAACTCGTCGTACACGTACATGGGTGGAACGAGCATGGCCACGCCCTTGACAGCTGGAGCCACTGCTTTGCTCCTCGAGCACCTGATTGACAATCGAGGTCATCAAGATCCAAGTTCTGCCTTGGTCAAAGCGATTTTCGCAGCGAGCGCAACGGACATGATGGGCCAATACAGTTCTTCAACAAACGGTGCAGGTGAAACCGCACCCAACAATCATGAAGGGTGGGGGAGAGTTGATTTACGCAACGCATTGAATGCGACTTTCATCGAGAACGAAAGCGTATCAACGTCAGGAAACAGAGGATGGAGTTTCAATGTACCAGTCTCGGCCCCCGATCTCAACATCGTCTTGTCTTGGATTGATCCTGAAAGCACAACGGTTGCTGCAACAAATCTGGTGAACGATCTCGACCTTGCAATCAAGGACCCTTCCGGAACCTGGACCGAATTGTCCAACAACGTCGACAACCTGCGTGGGCTCAAATTCGCAAGCCCTGCCCAAGGTACTTGGGAGGTGCACGTCAACGGAACGAATGTACCCCGCGGACCGCAATTTTTTGCATTGGCGTTGAACCAAGAAACGACGCTTGTGAATCTTACTGAAGACAGCGACTTTGACGGCGTTGAAGACGATGAGGACGATTGCGAAAGTGTGTACGGAACGTCATCTATCGACCGCAAAGGTTGTCCTGACAGCGACGGAGACGGATATTCA
>PBSP01000064.1 GCA_002726845.1 Methanobacteriota archaeon
CAATCAAATCGAGGGGCTTCGCAACGAACTCGGTTTGGTCACAGCTGCTCTCAACCGATTGGACACCACCAAAAAACGAGCACTGGTCTCTGTAGATACTGTTAAGCCCAGCGAATTAAAACATCGTATTTCTTTGCAGTCAATTGTGAAAACAAATCAAAATATGCTGTTGCATCCCGAATTTATGGGAGCAGTCTCATCCATCTCGGTTCGAGAAGGTCAACAGGTGAAAAAAGGTCAAGTACTGATGCGTATCGACGATGGTGGGCTGAAACAAACCATCCGTTTGCAAAAAGCACAAACAGATATGGCAAAAACAGTTTTTGAACGTCAAGAGCGACTATGGAACGAACAGATTGGCTCTGAAATTGAGTATCTACAAGCCAAAACCAACTATGAGAGCCAACGCAGTCAGTTGGGACAACTGAACGATCAGCTGGAAAAAGCGATCGTGCGCGCTCCCTTTTCTGGAAAAATTGATCACATCATGGTTGACGTCGGTCAGGTCGTCAGCCCTGGAACAATGCCCCTTATTCGGCTAGTGAGTACCAAACAAATGTATGTGGAGGCAGATGTGCCCGAACGCTACTTGCCAACAGTTTCGAAAGGAACACCAGTCCTTGTGGAAATTCCTGTTCTCAACACCTCTTTTGAGGCAAGTATTTCTCACAGAGCAACACATGTCAGTACTGAAAATAGAACCTTTCGTGTGACTGTGGATATTGATCCATCGCTAGAGGTCAATCCAAACTTGATTAGCACCCTTCACATTTTTGACTACATCAATCCAAAAGCCCTCTTAATCCCTGTGAGTGTTATTTCGGAAAATGCTTCTGGTGATCAGTTTGTTTTTGCAATTGACAAGAACAATCAAGCACAAAAAGTCTTTATTCAAACTGGCTATGCAGAAAATGGTATGGTTGAAGTGGTTGCGGGTCTAGAAGAAGGCGCAACCATTATCAGTGAGGGCGCTCGACTTGTGAAAGAAAATCAACCTGTTCAAATCATAAAATAAAGATGGCAAAGACCTCCAATTCCTCCGAAAAAGAGTTTCTCTTTTCCTCTTGGGCGATACGCAACAGCAACACCATGTATGTCTTTATGGCGGTGTTGTTGTTTTTGGGTATATCTGCTTATCTGACCATGCCGCGTGAGAACTTTCCTGAGATTACAGAAACCAATATCTACATCAGCACCCCTTACCCCGGAAACACAGCAGAAGACATCGAACGCTTTGTGACTGATCCTTTAGAGGAGGCAGTTAAGGGTGTGAGTAATGTAGTAGAAATCACATCCACATCACAAGACGACTATTCGATGGTTGTACTAGAATTTGACGAAGACATCAACGTTGATCTCGCCAAGCAAAAGGTCAAAGACGAAGTGGATGCTGTTGTGGCAGGTGAGGACTGGCCCACCTTCAATAATGCCAAACTCGAACCCAATGTATTTGACCTCAATTTTGTAGAGGAATTTCCAATTGTCAATGTCACCCTGCAAGGAGACTACACTCTCAATGCATTAAACGATTACGCTGAACTATTGGAACAGCGTATCGAACGACTCGATCAAATCAAAGAGGTCGACATCAGGGGTACGCAAGAAAGAGAGGTCGAAGTGGCTGTTGATATCCACAAAATGACGGCTTCTAAAGTGAGTTTTGGAGATGTCATCCAAGCCATTCGAAACGAAAATTCGACTGTCTCTGCAGGAAGCATCATTTCCAATGGTCAACGACGTAACATTCGTGTGATTGGAGAAATCCAAAACCCCTCAGATTTGGGCGAATTTGTTGTCAAAAACGAACGAGGAGCCATTTACTTAAAAGACATTTCCACCATTCGGTTTAAGGATATGGACGCCACCACCCATGCGCGCGACTTTGGGCAATCGGTAGTGATGTTAGATGTCAAAAAACGAGGTGGTAAAAACCTGATCCAAGCTGCGGAAGCCATTCGTGAGATTGTCGATAATGCACGCTCCACCATCATTCCACAAGATATCGAAGTCACCATTTCAAACGACACCTCTGCCATTACCATCAACCAAGTCACTGACCTGATCAATAACATCTTGTTTGGTGTTCTTTTGGTCGTGACAGTTCTTACCTTTTTCCTGGGATTTCGTAATGCCTTGTTTGTAGGGTTTGCCATTCCTATGTCAATGTTTATTTCCTTTTTCATCCTTCAATCGCTGGGGTATACAATGAATACCATGGTTCTCTTTGCGCTAGTAATGGGCTTGGGAATGCTGGTTGATAATGGAATTGTGGTTGTTGAAAATGTATATCGACTCATTGAAAAAGAAGGTATGACTCGATTTGAAGCTGCTAAAAAAGGAGTGAGTGAAATTGCCTTTCCCATCATCATTTCAACTGCAACCACTGTTGCAGCTTTTGTGCCTTTGGGCTTTTGGCCAGGAATTATGGGGCAGTTCATGATCTACTTCCCTATTACACTATCTGTCGTATTGGGTTCTTCTCTAATAGTTGCCATCTTCTTCAACTCTGTTCTAGTATCCCAATTTATGGATGTTGAAGAAAAAATTCTATCCCGACAAAAACTCATTCGAATCACGCTCATCCTTGGTGGATTGGGAATCTTAATTCTCTTTAATGGGGGTGCCATTCGAGGGCTTGGCTCTTTGCTCCTCTTTATTGTTCTGCTGTTTTGGGCTTATAAATATGTATTAAAAGACCTGGCCAATCGATTTAGAACTCGATTTTTGGTTTGGCTAGAAATTCGCTACGAGCGATTGCTGCGCTATGCCATGCGTGGTCGTCGGGCATATGCCTTTGTCTTTGGAACAGTATTGATGCTCATTTTCTCATTCGTTCTTGTTGGGATTTCACAACCAAAAGTGGAGTTTTTCCCCGACAATCAACCCACACAAATCATCATCTACATAGAATATCCACAAGGGACTGACATCGCCAAAACTGATGAAATGACCAAATCGATTGAGCAGCTGGTCATCAAAACCGTCAACCAACCAAAATATATTGATGATGGTTATAATTTTATGGTCGAATCTTTGGTTTCACAGGTTGGGGCTGGTGCTGGAAATCCACAAACTGAAGGTGGATCAGAAGCCGAAATGCCACATCGTGGAAAAATCACTGCAACCATGCGTGAATTCAAATTCCGACGTGGATTATCGAGTGAAAACCTTCGAAGAGAAATCCAACAAGCATTGGCAGGTACATTTGCAGGGGTTTCCATTTCAGTTGAAAAAGACCAAGCAGGTCCCCCACTGGGCTATCCAATCAATATCGAAGTAACGGGAGATAATTATGGCGATTTGATAGAGGTCAGTGAGCGAATGCGAAACTTTATCATTAACATGAATATTCCAGGAATTGAGGAACTCAAAGTCGATGTCAATCGCAACAAGCCAGGTATGCGTATCGCTGTTGATCGCCAAAAAGCTGGAGAACTAGGAGTTAGCGCAGGGCAAGTAGGGTTTCAGCTTCGCCAATCCTTGTTTGGAGAAAAAGCAGGGGTGTATAAAAAAGATGGGGAGGACTACAACATCAATGTGCGTTTTCAAGAAGAAGATCGCTACAATCAATCTGCTTTATTTAATCAATATATCACCTTTCGAGACATGGCATCTGGACAAATCAAATCGATTCCAGTTGCTGCAGTCACCGATAAAAAAAACACTTCTGGTTATAGTGCAATTAAGCATCGTAGCCTAGAACGTGTTGTGACTGTTTACTCGGCCATATTGCCTGGTTATAACGCTGCAGAAATCGTCAATCAAATCAAAACACAAATAGATGCCTTTCAACTGCCTATCGACATGCGCTATCGCTTTACTGGTGAGATTGAAGAGCAAGAAGAAAACATGTCCTTTTTGTCTAGTGCTTTACTCTATGCTTTGTTTTTGATATTGGTCTTACTTGTTTTACAATTCAACTCGGTGAGTAAACCCTTTATCATCTTATTTTCCATATTCATGAGCTTCACAGGGGTCTTTCTCGGTTTGGTGGTTTTCAATATGACTTTTGTCATTATCATGACCATGATGGGGATCATCTCCTTGGCTGGAATTGTGGTCAACAACAGTGTAGTGCTATTAGACTACACCCAGCTTTTGCTCGACCGAAGACGTGACAAACATGGTCTCGAGTATGATTATCATTTGGATCGATCCGAAATTTTTAATGCAATTGTGAATGGGGGTAAAGCACGTTTACGCCCAGTGTTGCTGACAGCCATTACAACCGTACTTGGGCTTATTCCATTGGCTGTGGGGCTCAACATCAACTTCTTTTCACTATTCACTACTGGAGATCCGCAGATTTATATCGGTGGAGATAATGTGATTTTCTGGGGTCCTCTTGCATGGACCGTTATATTCGGATTGACTTTTGCAACCTTCTTGACACTAGTGATTGTTCCTGTTGCTTTTTATCTCAGCAAAAGGGCCGCAATAAGATTCAATAAAGTTTAAGGAAAATTAGCGAGAGGCTGTACGCTCTGTCGTGTTCCAATAAATGACGTCTTCTACCTTGTTGTTGACAAACTCAACTTCAATCAATTGCTCATCTGTCCAAAAAAACCATGTGCCGGATTTTACGCCTTTATCATAATTGCCAACGGCGATTTTATTACCCTCAGCATCAAAAGATTCCCAAACTCCATCGAGTTTGTTGCAGTAAATATTCCCGTGTTGGGCAATTTATCCATTATCGTGAAACTGGGTGAGTTTCATCAATTAAGGAGAAGTAGTGTTCTACTTTTGTGGTTTGGCCATACGAAAATGTACAACCGAAAACGAATACGAAAATTAAAATCATCTGTGCTTTCATACCCCTTGTCTTTTGGAACTGATTATTCAAGGGCACTAAAAATTTACATTCTCATGACAATAGATTAATATTAATGATTTACAGCATTAATTTTGTGTTTGTTGTATTTTTATTTTGAAATATACAACTGCTCTCTCAAAAACCCCTTATTTTTGCACAAATCTCTTCCATGCACAGGAGTCATACATGTGGCGTATTGCGCCAAACCGATTTAAACAAAGACGTTATACTCGCTGGCTGGGTACAACGTGTCCGCGATAAGGGATTTGTACTTTGGATTGATCTTCGTGACCGTTATGGGGTTACACAACTCGTACTGGATGAAGAACGTTGCGATGCCGCCCTCATTTCACAAGCCAAGACACTCGGTAGAGAATTTGTGATACAAGTACATGGGCGAGTGATCCAGAGAGAGGCCAAAAATACTGCAATCCCCACTGGAGAAATAGAAGTATTGGTCAAAAAGCTCAGCATTCTCAATACTGCCGAAGTTCCTCCTTTTACCTTGGAAGATGAAACAGATGGTGGTGATGACCTCCGCATGAAATACCGATACTTGGATATCCGTCGCAATCCAATCAAAGACAAGTTGTTGTTTCGCAACAAGGTGGCGCAAATGATTCGCAATTTCTTGGCGTCTCAAGATTTTGCAGAAGTCGAAACCCCTTACCTCATCAAATCAACCCCTGAAGGTGCTCGTGATTTTGTCGTGCCATCCCGCATGAATCCAGGGCAATTTTATGCCCTACCGCAGTCCCCACAAACCTTTAAGCAATTGTTGATGGTTGGGGGTATGGATCGCTATTATCAGATTGTGAAATGTTTTCGTGACGAAGACCTTCGTGCCGATCGGCAACCTGAGTTTACACAAATCGATTGTGAAATGGCCTTTGTGGAGCAAGATGATATTCTAGCTGTTTTTGAAGGGCTCTTACAACAATTGCTGCAAGACATCCACGGCATCAAACCCACTGCTTTCCCACGACTATCCTATGCTGACGCCATCGCAACCTATGGATCTGACAAGCCAGACATTCGGTTTGGGATGTACCTGGCTGGACTCAATGAGGTCGCACAGGGCAAGGGCTTTCAGGTCTTTGACCAACAAGAGTGGGTTGGCGGATTTGCTGTCGAAGGTGGTGCTGCCATGAGTAGAAAAGAAATCGACAGTTGGATCGATTGGGTCAAGCGACCTCAAATTGGTGCCAAAGGCATGGTTTGGGTCAAGTGCAATGAGGATGGTAGTTACAAATCATCTGTCGATAAATTTTACAGTCAAGAGGACTTGGCTGCTTGGGCATCTGCTTGCCACGCCAAAAAGGGAGATATCATTCTCGTTCTTTCTGGCGGAAAAGCACAAACACATACACAACTCGGTGAACTCCGTCTTGCAGTGGCAGAAAAAATGGGTCTTCGCGATCCAAAGGTTTTTGCACCACTTTGGGTGGTTGATTTTCCACTGTTTGAACAAGTGGAAGGGGATGATCACTTTCATGCCATGCATCACCCTTTTACAGCTCCAAAACCGACACAAGTCGCCCAACTCGACAGCTCACCTGCATCGGTATATGCCAATGCATATGACTTGATCCTCAATGGCAATGAAATCGGTGGTGGATCAATTCGTATTCACGATCGAGAAGTGCAAGAAAAAATATTTTCACTCCTTGGGTTTAACAAACAAGAGGCCGAATCACAGTTTGGGTTTTTGATGGATGCCTTTCGCTATGGTGCACCTCCACATGGGGGGATTGCTTTAGGGTTTGATCGCCTGGTTGCTGTGTTAGATGGGCAAGAGTCTATCCGTGATTATATCGCTTTTCCAAAAAACAATAGTGGTAGGGATGTTATGATCGATGCCCCAGCCCCTTTGGATGATGATCAACTCGATGAACTTTCACTTCAATCCAAAGCATGACCAGGCTTCTACAAGTTTTATTTGCGTGCATTGTCATCGCAATCATTACTGGCTTTGTGCTCAAATCAAACAACCCAATCATTGGAGATCGTGTCATTGGGGTAACGATTCTCTTTACCACCTTTATTTTTATGCCCCTATTTATCTACCACAGGTGGAAAGACAAAAAACTAGCAGACTATACCATTACGCCAGAAAACTTCAAAAAAATGAGGGAAATGGGGAAAAAATCAAAACAATCCAAATAAATAGCCAAGGGTTGATATATTAATACTATATTCGCCCTTTAATTTAAATAGATGACTGGAACAGTTAAATTTTTCAATGGGTCTAAAGGTTTTGGATTCATTACCAATGATGAAACGGGCGAAGATATTTTCGTTCACGTAA
>PBSP01000065.1 GCA_002726845.1 Methanobacteriota archaeon
ACTCTGATGCATCTCGCTTCCACAAGCGATTTGACCAAACCTCCTTTCCTTCTTCCCAGGCAACTTCAGCTTCTCTTGCACAATGTTCGTACGCCCAAGTGCGTAAACCATCGATTGAATCTACATGCCCCGGTCGATGCATTAGTACTCGACAGAGAGCATCTTCAATCACTAGGCCCGTCACTTGAGCAATCGATGAAGGAGATGCAAGTCCGACTTTCCGTGTCAGATACCATTGACGAGGACATCGTAGGTATGTTGTCAGACCCGAGGCCGAAAGACGCGAACGGCTCCTGCCAAGAGGCCCTCCTTTTGGTGGAACTCCTACAGGCATGTTACCTCCATGTGGCGATGAACTATTAGAAACCGTGACAGACTTTACTTGCTCTCAAAGGAGTAAAAGTCACCTTTTTGGCGTTGCTCACGGTCTTTTCGGCTTTCTGATTTGTTGATGCGAGGCCGTTTTGAATCATGGTCGCGTCGGAACGTGACATTAACATCATTCAGGAATCGATTCATTCCATCACGCAAAGAATAGGGCCCCATTGCCTTCCCATGCAATCCGCCTTCTCCTTCAAAAACAAGTAAAGAATCGCTTACAATGTCAATGAAATATACATCATGATCGATGACAAAGGCAGATTTATCGTTGGCTTCCATTGTTCTTCGGATTGCCTTTGCAGCCTCCATTCGAGCGTTTGCATCAAGATGCGCAGAGGGTTCGTCGAGCAAGTACAAATCGGCATCTCGACCCAGACAAACCGCAATCGATACCGCTTGTCGCTCACCACCTGAGAGTTTCTTAACACGCTTGGGAAGAAGAGGTTCTATGCCCAAGGCGCGAATAACATTAACATTGAATTCACCGCTTCTCCAACGCATTCCAAGTTCGCTGTCGAGCCACATCTGTACGGTGCAATCCAAATCGATGTCGATGTGTTGTGGTTTGTAGGAAATCTTTGCCTGTTCAGTAACCCAACCTTCATCATAGGTCAGTTCTCCTGAGAGAATTTTGATGAGTGTCGATTTTCCTGTCCCGTTCGCACCAACAACACCAACAACTTCAGATCGATGAACTGCGCCTTCATCGGTTTTGAGTTCAAAGTTACCCAACGTTTTTTCGATACCTCCCCATTGAATTACGGGAGTACCAATTTCCCCTTTCCTATCGTAGTGTTTTTGGAATTTTATCGGTTTGTCTCGAATGCGAACGTTCTCTTCGGGCAAATAACCCTCGAGATAAGCATTGATAGCGGTTCTCGTTGAACGCGCAGGTGTAAAAACCCCGAATGCACCTTTCTTTCCATAAACGATGTGAACCAAATCGGCGAGTACATCGAGCACTGCTAAATCGTGTTCTATCACAATGACACGTTTTGTTTTAGCAAGTTCTTGGACGATTCGTACAATACGCATCCGCTCATGTATGTCAAGATAGGACGAAGGTTCGTCAAAGAAATAGACATCTGCATCTCGTAGTAACGTCGCACATATCGCCATACGTTGGAGTTCACCGCCCGAGAGTTGGTCAATGGTCCGGGAAAGCAAACTTCCAATTCCTGTTGCTTCAACGAGCTCGTCGAACATGTCTCGCTCATCGACCTTGCGGAGCAACTTTTCCACGGATCCTTGAATTCGTTTTGGCAATTTGTCGATGTTTTGGGGTTTGAGTGCAACTTTGATTTCACCCTCTTTGACCGACACGAAGAAGTCGCGTAACTCTCCTCTTGGCAGTGTCTCGATGACATCGTCCCATGTTGTGTCCTTGGATTTCCAGTCTCCCAGATTCGGTACAGAGCGACCTGATAAAGCATTGAAAGCGGTCGATTTACCCATTCCGTTTGGGCCCAGTACGCCGACAACAGATTCTTTGGTCGGTGTCGGTAAGCGGAACAACCGAAAACCGTTCAGGCTGTAGCGATGAATCATGTCTGTATCCAATTCAGAAGGTAAGTTGATGACTTTCACAGCATCACCAGGACAGAGTTTTGCTCGAGTAAAGCAAACCGGACAAGCCGTCTCCAAGATTTTCCATTTCCCATCCGTGTACTGAATGCACTCTCCACCACACGAGCCAGCGTATTTTTGCAGGTAATCGAATGCTGGCATGTTGGGTTTGCATCGTTCGTCGTCCAAAACTACGATGCGCATGGTCATTCCTCGTGCTGCAAAAGGTTTCGATCAAACAAAACCGGATGTGTCTCAAACAAGACCTTTCAGGTGTTCGGTTCCACGTACGACTCGGGTCGTTGTTGGTGTGGGGAACTTCATACCTGCCTTACGAAGTGCGTCTTTGGCGGTCAAGTAGTCCTTTGCATTGCAGTGGATGGAAATGATTCGCTGTCCTCGTCGAACGCGAGCTGCAGTGCCGACGTTCTTTCCAAATGCACAACGCATACCTTGAGAAACACGGTCCGCACCGGCTCCAGTCGCCTGCTTGTTCTCTCGGAGAACGTGGTGTGGGTAGGTGTGTACGCGAAGTGCGTATCCTTGTGCACCGGCTTCTTTACGGATGGTGGAGTTCGAGATAACACGAGCCGCTTCAAGCGCAGTGTGTCGAATTTGACAATTGTTGTCGGCGAGAAGTTCGAGAACAACAGGGAAGCCTCCAGTCTCTGCAGCCCGACGGTTTCCTGAGTGATAGGCTAGAATACGGTTGTTGGGGACTCCGCCAATATACTTGCGTCGGGTGTAAGCAGGTCCCTTAAGACGGCGGTACATAGATGCGGGCTTACGTGCCATGTTGAGTCCTCCAAGCATCTCTCCGACTGATGCGCCCTTTATCATCCCTCCGATGCCCTGCCAACATGAAGATGTCCCTAATCGTGCTCAAATTGATGGGAAGGAACTTAATCATTCAACGTTACCAAGGAACATGGCGAGTGGCTGGAGGAAGTTGCTCGAAGAAGAATCGGAGCATCAATGGTTAGCCATTGGCTTGTTCTTTGTCTTTATCATCATTGGTGGCTTTTTGATCGGTGGCACGAGTTCGTTAGAGGGCCTTGTTCTTGGGACAGATCCATCGGAAAATCTTGAGTTTGAAGAGGGAGTATTCCTGCTTGAGATTGGATATCACGAGGATGCTTCATGGAGTGAAGCACACAGCGCAATCATGAGAACAGAGACTGGGTACAAAATGTATCAACAAATGGAAACCGACGATGTCGCCGATATTTTACCCCCGAACGATCCTCAAATTGAGAATGTGACATTTTTCCAACTGACAGAAGAAGGTGGTGTAGAGTATTCATCATCTTTGAACCAATTGTCGACCTACCGTAACGGGATGACGACCAACCGGGCTTTGGATGATCTAAACGACTCCGAGTTCGGTATAACGGCCATCACTGTTCATTCAATTCCAGTCGTCAATAACCGATTGATGATAACGGCTGAAGACGGTGGTTCCGGCCTTCGAGGTTTTACCGGTACTGGATTGACCACGCCGAGTACCCCGATTGACCCCACAATCGTTTGGGATCATGTTGTTTACCTTGAAGAATCAAACTTCCTCGTCGTGGGAACATACACCGTCCAAGGGGAAGACGAAAGCCCAGCTACACCCTCAACAAGAATCGCATTCGCTCACGTTTCCTGGGAGGGGGCTACCAAAACACCTGAAATCAAGCGTCAATGGTTTGGCTCAGGAAGTGAAGTTCATTCCATTATCAGGACATCCGATGGGGGAGCAGTCGCTGCTTCAAATGAAGAGTTGTACATCGTATCCGCAGATGCTTCGGATAAAACCCACTCTTACCCTTCCAGAGTCATGGTTTACGATGATTGTCACGATAGGGTTTGGCTCTTTGGAGAACGAGGGGCCGAGACTGTATTGCGTGTTGATCTAGAAACTGAAAGCGCCTCTTCGAAAAACCTACCTTATCCACTGCCATTGCAACCGACAAGCGGGGCGGTCAACGGTGACGTTTTGATTGTTCATGGCTTTGATGCACAAGGCGAATCGGACCGAATATCGCTCGATTTAACGATTGAGGGTTCGCTCTCCTCTGGTCGAGGTTTCCTTAATTTCGGCTTTCTTGTCGTTGGTTTCATCATGCTTGTAACACAAGGGTACATGATGGTGGAGAAAGCAATACGCACCTACAAAGCGTAAGACACCGACTTTTCCGAACCTTAATCACCTCTCGTCATTAGGCTTAATCCTGCATACTGCAGGGACGTGGTTTGGATGGCAAAACGGAGCATGATGGACCAATTCCATGAGCTCAAAGAATCCAATCCAGGTACAATTCTGTTTTTCAGAATGGGTGATTTTTACGAGTTGTTTCATGAGGATGCTGAAATTGGTTCCAGCGTTCTTGGACTTGCCTTAACTTCTCGGGACAAAAACGCTGAGAAACCAATTCCTATGGCTGGTTTTCCGTGGCATCAGTTGGAGGAAAACCTTCGTGTGATGCTCCGTTCTGGTTACAAAGTAACGGTTGCCGAGCAAGAGGAAGAATTGCGGGAAGGGGCGAAATTGTTGGAGCGTGTTGTGACGCGTATTTACACACCGGGTTCGTTGTACGAAGAGTCTTTGATCGGTTCGGATTCCTCTGCACTGCTGTGCAGTCTCATACAGACCAATGAAAGCGTGGCTGCAGCAATGATCGACGCCTCCACCGGACAAGCGTGGGCTGTGGCCTTTTCTGGCGATGAACGATGGGCTTCAATTCACGATGAGATTATGCGATGGAATCCAAGTGAGTTGGTTCTAACTCCTAAGGATTCCGAGAGCGACGAGGTTCTCCAACTTCTTGGAATGCTTGATTCCATTGTTGTGAGTCAACACCAGGTTCAACCAAAACGTGCATCTAAACGCCTCAAGGAGATGTTGGAAGTAAACGATTTGGGCCATCTTGACCTTGGACAATCCCCAGAAGCATTGCAAGCGACTGCTCTCGCTGCGGATTATTTAGCATCGGTTCATCGGCATGACGATATTGCAATCCGAGATGTTGAAATTCAAGAAACCTCAGAGGGAATGGTCCTTGATCAAACCACACTGCGTAATCTTGAGGTAACGCACACACTTGCAGGAGAATACGAAGGCTCTCTGCTTTGGGCGATGAACAAATGCAGGACTGCAATGGGCCGCAGATGCCTCAAATCATGGTTACTCCGCCCGCTCTCAAACTCCGATGCGATACAAGCACGTCACGCTTCGGTCGGTGCTCTCATGCGCTCATCGAAGCGTCTCGATCAATTGCGTGATCGGCTGAAAGGGATGCTCGATTTGGAACGGCTTTCAACGCAATTGAAGTACAATCGATCAAATGCAAGAGATTTGCTTGCTACTGCCAATGCAATTGAACGCTTTCCTGCGATACAACGCTTGTGCCAGGAAACCGAAGACGGACTCCTCAACCACCTCGTAGAAGACCTTCACCTGCTTTCTGATGTCGCAGAAGACATTCATCGAACTCTCCTCGATAACCCCTCACTAGGTCTGCGTGATGGTGGAATCATTCGTCAGGGAGTTGATGAAGAACTCGATCGATATCGTAATGCTTCAAACGAAGGGCATAGTTGGTTTTCCAATCTAGAATCTTCGCTACGCAGTGAGCTTAAGATTCCAAGTCTTAAAGTGCGAATGAACAGGCAAATCGGTTGGTTTATCGAAGTAACAGCAACCCATGCTGATAAGGTTCCTGAAGAGTGGACACGTAAACAACAGATGACCAATGGCAACCGCTACGTTACCGACGAATTGCGTCAACAAGATGATCTTCTTCTTACATCAGAAAGCAAATCCAAAGGAATTGAGTACACGTTGTTTTGTTCCCTCCGAGAACGGGTTCGAAAGCATGCAAACCATCTCTCTCAAATCGCTTCAAAAGTAGCGGCAATCGATGTGTTGCAATGTTTTGCTTCAACTGCTAGACAACGTTCGTGGGTAAAGCCTGTGTTGACCACAGGGCGCTCGATGAAGTTGCAGCAAGCCCGTCACCCTGTGCTTGAGGCCCAACAAGGATTTGTTCCAAACGACGTTTCAATGGATGAAAAACGTCATTTCTTGTTGATAACGGGGCCGAATATGGGTGGAAAATCGACGTATTTGCGAACCGTCGGTTTGGTCAGTATTCTCGCCCAATCGGGATCCTTTGTCCCTGCAGAGAAGGCCCGAATCGGATTGATTGATCGCATTTTTACTCGAGTTGGAGCCAGTGATGATCTACGTCGAGGACGTTCAACGTTCATGATGGAAATGATAGAAGTGGCTCACATCCTACGTCGAGCAACCTCAAATTCATTGCTTCTCCTTGATGAAATTGGTCGCGGAACCTCGACTTTCGACGGTTTATCCATCGCTTGGGCGGTGACAGAGGATGTTGGCAACCGAATCGGTGCACGCAGTCTTTTCGCTACGCACTATCATCAGTTGGTTGGTCTTGAGTCAGAGGTCAAGGGTTTTGCGAACGTACACGTCCAAGTCGCTCAGCAAGACGGTGTGCTTCGCTTCTTACACACGGTCGCTGATGGGCCTTGCGATGAATCCTATGGTGTTCAAGTCGCTGCTTTGGCGGGCCTTCCTCGCAACGTTGTCGAACGAGCAACGGATCTTCTTGCCTTCCTTGAGCGACAAGCTCAGGGCGCAAAGGCTGGACGAGACGGTGCCCCAACCACCCGCGCAGCTGGGCAATCTTCCCTGTTGGGATATTTTGCAGCAGCAGCAATGCAAACTCATGATTCTGCACCACCTGCCCTGTCGGAAATCCAAGAAGAAGTACTTTCCACACTCTCTGCGCTTAACCTTGACGAACTTTCACCACGTGATGCTTTCATGTTGATTGAGCGCTTGCACAACCGATTGGAGGAGGATTGAGTTGAGCGAGCCAAACAGAATTCAACAACTCGATGACCTCACCATAGGGCACATCGCAGCCGGAGAGGTTGTTGAACGGCCTGCTCAGGTGGTGAAGGAATTGCTTGAGAATTCGCTTGATGCAGGTTCGAGTTCCATCCATGTGTCCATTGAGCGTGGTGGATTCGATCTTATCCGTATTGAAGATAATGGAAGTGGAATCCACGAAGATGATTTGCAATTGGCTTTGTCGCGACATGCAACTTCAAAATTGCGTCAACCGGAGGATTTGAATGAAATTCATACGCTTGGGTTCCGAGGAGAAGCGCTCGCAAGCATTGGAGTTGTTTCTCATCTCACGATCGCATCCCGCCCGGAAGGGCATGAAGGTCGAAGCATCTCCATGGTTGGTGGAGTACGTCAATCAATCGAGGCTGTAGGAATGGCGTCAGGAACTGTGGTAACGGTAGAGCACTTGTTCCAAAACACACCAGTACGTCTTGGTTTTCAACGTCGACCGGCTACCGAACATGCCCGAATTGTGGAGGTTGTTGTTTCTCATGCAATAGCACATCCCAAGGTTGCCTTTCGGTGTACAATCGATGGGAGGGCGACGCTTAATCTACCTGCAAGTGATTCTATAGAAAACCGTTTGTACGATGTATTGGGTGGTCAATCGGCAAGTCTGCTCCCGCTTATTGTACCCGCACAAGATGAGGATGTACCAGGAGATGAATCATGGACAGGATACATTAGTGCACCAGATATATCTCGAGGAAAAGGCGATGAAATTCATGTGTTTGTTAACGATCGTCCAGTTGCATCCACGCCCTTCCACCAAGCGATTCGAAGAGGATATCGGACCCGATTAATGCAGGGGCGACATCCTGTCGCAGTGCTTCATTTGCACGTTCCAGCCGATGAAGTCGATGTTAACATTCATCCAACAAAACGAGAGGTTCGTCTCCGTCACTCTTGGCGTGTTCTCGAACGACTTGAAAGAGCAATTGCTCACACGCTTGCAACATCTCCAACGCAGCCCGATTCAAGTGGTGAACTGCACGAACTGCAAGGGCTGGCTTCTTCTGAAGAGAAACAACCAATTCAAGAATTGTTGATGCCTCAAGAAAAAATCAGTGATGAGGGGGTAGCAAAACCCGCTCCAGCATGGGCGCTTGCAGCAGGCACACAACTCAATCTCGTTGGCAAAGTTGCTGAAACAATGCGACAAGAAATTGAAAAACCACGCCCACAATCCACGGCAGCATCTGCACAAAAAGTACTTCCGGGTATGGCCCCAGATCCAGTAGCACCCGCACTCTCGCACCAAGAACGAGAATTGCATCGCCATGCTGGTTGTGGAGTTCGTGTTTCGCCAACCGAAGAAACACCCCTACCAACTGTCGAAAACGATGTACCCGAAATGGAACCCTTGTCTCAATTTGCTGACTCCTATATTTTGGCACAATCCGGTGAGGATTTGCTTCTCATCGACCAACATGCATTGCATGAGAGGATTCGCTATGAGCGCCTGCGCAACGACGAAAGCCTGTGGGAACCGCAATCCCGGCTTGTCCCCTCTCGAATTGAACTCACTTTGGCCCAAGAGGCTCGACTGGAATCCTTTTTGGAACGCTTTGAAGCACTTGGCTTCCTGTTTTCCAAACAGAGCGATGGACAATGGGACGTCACACAAGCTCCTCGATTGTTGGATGGTGATGAGGTTGAGCCGTTTGTTTTGGACCTGCTTCAAGACATGTCTGAAGATGGATCTCCGTTTGAGACCATTGAGCGAAGAAAAGATCACCTTGCTTTCATGAATGCATGTCGTGGAGCGGTTAAGGCGAACGATACGTTGACCATTGCGCAAATGCGTCGATTGCTCGAAGACATGAGAAACGTTCCAAATCCATGGGCGTGCGTTCACGGTCGACCTACTGCTCTTCGATTGTCACTGAACTCGCTTGACAAGCACTTCGGTAGGCATGGATGACAATCGGTCCAGGAACATTGGGTCTGCAATTTGGTGAAGATTTGGTCCCTCAACGACTCCGCCCGTTTTCGTGGCAAGCAGAACGGCAGTCATCTGAATGCGGTGATCGTCGGATGTTCGAATCGGCTCCGTCGGTTTCTTTAATCGTTGATTTCCTTCTATAGAAAGGCCATCATCCTCAATTTTACACGAAAGTCCGAACGATTTGAGGAGGGTTGCTGTGGATTTAATGCGGTTGCTTTCTTTGTATTTGGCGTGTTGAGCACCACGCAATCGGCCACCACCTGAAAGGGCGAGAATCGCCGCCAAAGGTGGAAGCAAGTCGTTAGCATCTCGCAAATCAATATCAACGTACTGAACATCATTGTTGTGAGTTAGGACTCCATCCAAATCCTGAATTCCAAAAGCGCACAAATGAGTCATTAGTATCTCATGACCGAGTGCATCATCGGGTAGGACTGGATTTTGAATCGTAATCGATTGTTGAGTCAACGAACATGCAAGGATTGGGAATGCCATCATTGAAGCATCTGGGGGTACATGCCATTCTTCTGGTGGATTCGATGACCAAGCCTGTATTGTTGTTTTGTTGTTTTCGATGACGAATTTTGCACCGCTTTCTTGCATTAACTTGAGTGTTAGTTCGGCATGCCGACGACTCACGCCTTCACCAATCGTTTCGACAGTCATCGGTTCTTGCAAATCGGAGGTTGAGAGCAATAAACTGGAGAACGGTTGCGACGAACGACTCACATCAACGCGAAGTTTGTTGTCTTGCCAAGGACCATTCATTGTAATTGGTAGGGTTCCTTCACTCGCCGTTTCGGACACTTTTACACCAACTCCTACAAGTGCATCGAGAAGATCGGAGTGGTGCCGATTTCGTAAGCTGGAATCACCATCAAGAGTGTTGGTAAAATCGAGTCGAGAACATAAGCCAATAAGGAATCTCAAAGACGTTCCAGAATTACCGGCGTTCAATACATCCGCTGTTGGTTCAAACCGCCGCATTCCTCTACCAACAATTTTCATGCCATCACCGATTTGCTCAAATGTTGTACCAAGGCGGGTTAAACATTGCCGCATACTTTCTGCATCGTCGCCAAGTTGGTTGAATCCGAGCAATGTATGTTCTTTGTTACTTAGAGCACACAAATACAACATACGGATAAGATGGCTCTTTGAAGGGGGAAGAACCCATGGTGCATTTTTAATCGTGGAAGGTTGGATTTCAAGAGCAGGAATATCGATTGAATTCTGAATCTTCCCGCTAGGCTCACCGTGGTTTACCTCGGTGTTGCCCATGAATCTCCCAGAAAATCATATCAGATGAAGGCTTGCAAACATTCACAACACAAAACCAACTGGTTGTTCCATGGCTATTGAGGATACACACAATCGTCCTCTCCTAGACCTACGAATTTCAGTAACCGATCGGTGCAACATGCGATGCCGTTATTGCATGCCAAGAGAACATTTTGATCGAAACCATCGGTATTTGCCGAAAGAGGATATTCTGAGTTTTGAGGAAATCGTGTGTGTGGTCAAGGCATTGATTCCACAAGGCCTTCGTAAAGTACGCCTGACGGGAGGCGAACCTCTTCTGCGCCGGGATTTGCATGAATTAATCCACCAGATACGCTCGTGCTCTCCAGAACTCGATATTGCAATTACAACAAACGGTTTGCTGCTGAAAAAACATTTGAATCAATTGCATCAGGCGGGATTAAGTCGGGTAACGGTATCTTTGGATTCCTTGGACGAGAAGATCTTTCAATCCATGGGCGATACCAAAGCCCACCCATCTATTGTTCTCGACGCTATCGATGCAGCCCAAAATATCGGTCTTCCGGTGAAAATCAATACGGTTGTCAAAAAAGGCGTCAACGATCAACATGTTGTTTCAATGGTTGAAGCATTTGGGCCTCGCAACATCCCCGTTCGATTCATCGAATTTATGGACGTGGGAACGACCAATGACTGGAATCTAGAGAACGTTGTATCAGCAGATACAATGCGTTCATCTCTTGCGCGTCATTTTGGCCCTCTTCGACCTCGCCAACCAATCCATAAAAGTGATGTTGCAAATGTTTACACGACGAAGGAAGGCTGGAGCATTGGTTTCATCGAATCCATCACAAATCCATTTTGCGGTGATTGTACACGCGCACGGCTTTCAGCAAACGGCAGCATCTACACCTGCCTTTTTTCAAACAAAGGTCAAGATGTAAGGGGTATTTTGCGTATGGGTGGCACGCCAGGAGACATCTCACAAGCTATTCAATCGATTTGGATGAATCGAACAGATCGATATTCTGAGCGACGAACAGAACAAACCAAACGCCTGAAGGTAGAAATGTCGTATATTGGTGGTTGAATCACAATGCTTGAAGAGGATGAAGCAACGTCAGAAGACATGAACGCAGAACAAACCATACCATTGTTCGTTTTACCATCTGGAATCTTTCCAACAGTGAGCGAATCGCTACGTGTTTTCGAACCCAGATACAAGCAAATGCTTGATGATTGCACAATTGATGAACACCCATTCGGTTATATCGCACACGACCCTGATTCGGAATCCATCGATGGGTGGTCTCAACCCTCCACATTTGGAGTGTTGTGCACGCTTGAAGACATGCGCGAGCAAGGAACGAATCTTACATTTACGGCTAACGGTAACCAGAGGTTTGAGGTTCTCGATGTGGTACAATCCGCTCTACCTTCGATGCCATTCGGCGATGTGTACCCCAGCGTTGATGATTTGGTAGAACAATACGCAGATGACTCCCCAAAAGGGAAGTTGTATCTGCGAGCGAAAATCAGGTTACTTGATGAACTCGAAGGTGAACTTACTGCTGAACATTGGGCATCCTTCCTTCACGATTGGGCTCAACACATTGTTGATGTTAACTCAATTTTCCGAGACGATCAGATTGAACTTGAACAAATGCTTCTTATTCTTGAAGAAGAATTTCTGCCGTACGAAACTTCTTCTCTTTGGCAGGTCGCCAATGCAGTGCTGGACAAACAAGAAGACCGTCAATCCGCTCTTCGCTCATCGTCATCAGAGGATGTGTTTGAAATCCTTCAGACCGCATTGAGTGAAAAAAACGCTCAACTCAATTTCATTCGCACGCTGAGTGATGCGGACGACCAATCATGAAACCATTGGCGGTAATTCAACACGGACAAGAACGTACTGAATGCTTTGGTCGGACAAAGTGAAAATCCACACGCCTTCATCCGTGCCCATTTGGCTTGAATGCAGAACAAAGTAATCCCCTGCAGACATGGAGTAACTTGCATCTCGGTCATGGAAGGATATGTTTGAACCAATTACAGAATAAACGTCTGCATCGCTTACAATGCCTGTGAAAGAGGAATTACTGCTTGCGCCTTGTTCTTGAAGGTTGAAGGAAATAAAGCCTGGATCGAGGGTTTGATCCAAACTTGTGATTCGAATGACATGATATCCATTGTCAAGAGATCTGACGCTAACGGTCATTTGTGGGGGAGCCTTTTCTGCTGTGTTTAGAGCACCTTGCATGAGTACGAAGACCATACCAGAGAGCATAACGGTGATGGCAAGAAGGAGAACGGTCGCTATAACAGGGCTGACCGCCTCGTCTTCTATCCGTTCTCTCATCAAATTCAACCAACGGGTCGTCTTTATTCAAAACACCGATGGAATCGAGCGAAAATCACAGAATAAAGAACATTCTTTTGCAGGTTACGGCTCTCCAAACGATTCCTTTTGTCAGTCTATTGAAAAGCAGGTTCAACATCCAATTTGGAAGACGAAACATCAAGGAACCTATTTTGAAGGACCGTTTCGAGTTTTTCATAACCTTCCCCATTTGTTTTTTCCAAATATCCTCATACGTTGACAACGGAACATTGTTTTCGAGATGTTCATGGATGACTTCACCAGCAATTCGCCCTCCAATCATTGCAATGGTGATCCCTGCTCCATTGGAAGGGAGCACCATTCCAGCTGAATCGCCAACCAACATGAAGTTGCCTTTGACGAAGGATTTCAGTGTTCCAGACATTGGTAGCCCGCCAGCTCCATTGAAGGTGGTTTCACCGTCGTATTTGGATATGAAATTATCAGCGTAATGGTTGAGTGTTTTTCCTTTTGCAAAAGATCGTTGTATGCCTAAACCGATGTTGGCACCACCCGTTTTAGGAAACATCCAAGCATAGCCCCCAGGTGCGACTGAGCCAAAATGCAACTCTACCGCATCACCAAAGTTGCCATCCATTAAACAGAATTTTACTGGAATTGTGGTCGATTTCTCGTCCCAATATTCTCTTCGAATTGGTCCATTATGTCCACCAGCGTCAACAATCACTTTCGCGGTAAGCGTGGTTCCGTCTCTGAGGAAAACCGTGTTTCCTTCTGCGCGTAGTACACGTTTGCCAACCATGTAGTTTGCACCGGATTTTTTTGCGATTTTGACGAGATTTTCATCGTGAATCACACGATTCAACATCAACCCTTCAAAACGATACTTTAGAGCTTTACCGGAAGGCGTGATAATGTGCATTTGGTCGCAGGTCATGGAAATGGCTTCATCGGGTGTTTGAAACAAATCATCAACGTCAGGAACGTCAGGACACAATCGCTTCATTTCTTCATTGCTGGGGACCAATTCTCCACATTGAAGTGGTGAACCAATTGGGTCCCGGCCATCAATGACGAGAACATTTACGCCTTTTTGGGCAGCATAGCGGGCTACTGTGCTGCCCGCAGGTCCTCCACCGATAACGATGGCGTCGTAATCAAACTCGCTTGACAAATCCAGCCCTCAATTTTCTCGTGTTTGCATTTTCTCAACAATGTTCAGAAGTAGCCTTTTTGAGTTTGTATCTGGCAAGGAATCCAGTTCTTGAATCGCTCGCTCGAGATGTGTGTGCATCAAGCATTCTGAGTAGTGGATTGAGTCCGATGTGTCCAACAGAGTCATAAGTTCGTCCCAGAGATTATCGCTAAAATTGTTGAGAATTTCTGACAGCCGCTGTCGACGTTTGCCATGGAGTAGCGTCAGAGCATGAATAAGAGGTAGTGTCATTTTCCCCTCAATAATGTCCTTGCCGCGTAATTTGCCCATGCGCTCATCGCCTCGCAGATCGAGAAGATCGTCCATGAGTTGGAATGCTATACCCAATTCCATACCAAATCGACCGAGTGCTTTGGATTGCTCTGGAGTGGCCCCCGCAATAATTGCAGCACTTTCACAAACCGCTGAAAATGGGCCAGCGGTTTTCCCTCGAACGATTTGGAGATAGTCCTCAGGAGATGTTGATAGGTCCAAAACGTGATCGAGTTGTTTGAATTCGGAAACTGCGATGTTTGCGCATGCTTCCCGTATCAAGTCGATGCACTCTTTTGTGTATCTTCCACTCAAACCGTATCCTTGTACAAAGAGCCAATCTCCTGCAATGATGGCTTTGGGTTGACCAATCCGTTCATGGAGTGTCATTATGCCTCTGCGAAGTTTCGCTGCGTCGTTGATGTCATCATGAATCAGTGTGGCTGTGTGAATCAATTCAAATGCGATTGCGAGATCCATAATTTCATCGATGTCTTCTCCACCTGATGCTTCGTAGCAAAAGATTCCAAGGAGCGGTCGAAGTCGTTTACCTCCAGAAAGAAGAATTTCACCGGAAAGTTTGGCAACTTCTCCAGAACCCTTGTCAATTTCTCGTTGAATGAGTGCTTCTAGCGCCACGTTGACCTTTTCTCTCGTATCTTCAAGACGGAGAAGTTGCGCTTCTGGAATTGCTTGCACAATACACTCGAAGAGGGTGTCCTTCTTAACGAGTGGGCTACGCCCATAGATTGCTGAGGGGACCTCAGCCGAGGTGAATTTATGGAAGAAGAACGTTTGGTGTTTCTCTCAACGTCATCCCATGGCGATGGCGTACGTCACCAAATTGAGAAGGTACTTGAACAACGAAGTAAGTCCTTCAATGCAATTCTTCGACAAGTACCAAGCATAGGAGATGCCGTCAAACTCCTGACAGATGGGGTTGGTGATGTTGTGGCCATGAGCCCCGAGAATTGGTTGGAACATCAAGCCGATCACCTCAAAATCATAGGATTGCTTACCCGCCGAGAACCGACCTGGGTTTTGGTGAGTGACGACAAGCCAGAATATCTAATCAAAAATGCGAACATTGTTTGCCATCATCCTCTCATAAAACGACAGATGCTGCGTTTGCGACAAGATTTCAACCTGTTGGATAAAGAACATGTTGGACTCAATGAATTTGATGCAGACTCCCGAGAGGAGATTGAATTTCTTGAGAACCTCCGAGGAGAGGGTAAAATCGACGGTTATGTCGCAAAACGCTCGCAATACAATCTTCTTACAACGAAAACACGTCGTCATACACTTGGATTGCACAAGGGTTCTCCTGAACGCTCGCATTTTGTTCCTCCTCCCTTGAATGGCTTCACGCTGCTCGTTGGACGAACCGGATTCCCAAAGAACAAGATAGAACACATCATCGACTCGCCAGCAGAGTTTGCTTATCGTATTGAATCTGCTCTTGTCAGTAACGTCCCGGATGATCTCGTCGATTTTACAGGAATTCACGTTGAACAACGAAGCATTGGAACGATTCTCAGAGAAGCCAAAGGCAACAACGACGATTGGACCATGACCGCAGTCATCGATCCAGAAAAAAAGGTACGAGACAAAGGAGTTCGGATTGAGATGAGAATTGAAACCATCAGTGTTGACGGTAAAGTTACGGCATCTGCTGAACAAATCGGTCCACCAGATAAGCACAGAGTCGCCATGGTCAATCTTCTTCAGGAATGGAGCAGTATGTTGACTACCCTAACTTCGGATCATAACGCCACAAAACGCAGGATAAGAAACATGCCTGATGCGTTTCATGACGAGCGTCCTGCGATGATGCGAATTCATTCCGACGAATCGGAGTAACCAAGTTGACGCCTTGCCTCATCGAGTGATTGTTCGTTTTTGTTTTCACCAACTAGGACGATTTCAAAACCGTTTTCTGTCAGGTATTTTTCCAACTCAATGAGTGCTACATCGGGATTGGGATCGCACAGATTGGCAATAATTTCGTCAATCTCTCTTCCAGTTGCCTCCCAGCCACCAGCAGCTTTTTGCAACTCAATTGCAAATCGTTCAACGATTTCAACCGCAGATCGGCTTGGCGTTTGTGCCTCTCGCAGTGAGGCTGCAACCGTTTCGTGTTGTTCACGAAGTTGTTGAATTTCGACAAGCGTCGATTGAAGAACGCCTCTGAATTCCTCGAGGTTGTTGTTTTTGGAATACCGTCGATGTGCTTTGTCCAATTTTCCACTGATTGAGGATGCACCAGCTGCAATTGCTTCTTTCGCCTTCACCGCTTGAACGATAGCTTCGCTTGCGAGTTGGATTCGTTGACTTAGCGTATCGTTGAAACGCCTTGTTTGATCGGCGACATCTCTTCGCACAATTTCACGAAGCGTGTTACCAAGTTCGTTGGCTTCTTTGAGCATGGTCTTTGCTGCTTTTTCTGCTGACACCATTCCATCACCGTCAAACCCTGCGTGTCGAACGTGTTTGAAGGTTTAGTCAAAGAAAGGCAAAAATTTGCGTTCTCTCGCTCGAAACAATCGAAGCCGAAAACGGCTCATTGATGCCAATTTGACAGCGAAACCACATATACTGTAAGGAAACAACCAAGCATAGGTGAACTGATGAGCAATCGTTCCAATCTTCTATCAGAGCTCTATCAAGCGCGTCTTGAAGACCTCAAGGAGATTGCATCAGCATATGGACTTGCAAAAAACGGTTCAGTTGAATATCTTCGTGCTCAGTTAATTCGCGACTTAATTCTTCCAGAATGGGACTTAACATTGGATGGTCTCAAAAACATACTGAACAATGACCTTGGGAAGTTACTCGGTGTTTTCGGAATAAAGAAAACGGGTTCGCTTCGAACGCGCCGTCAGCGTCTTTACTTGCATCTGAACCACGATCCAAAGCAACTCAAAGAGGATAACCTTGACAAAATGACGAAAGAAGAACTCCATGGCCTTTGCAAAGCCTTAGAATTGCCGCGATCGGGGAATCGTCAAACACTTCTCATTCGAGTAGCGGGCGTTCTTTCTGCCCAGCACAAAAATTGGGGAACAATAAAGCGTTCACTGAAACGAGGAGGAGGATCGGTAGTAATTCCATCTCCCAGTCATTTGGACGATGAACAGCAGACAGAAGCACCTACAATTTCGCAAACTGTCGAAGATTTCGTCAGTGAACACCCAGAGGGATGGACATTTGAACAGGAGTCGGAATTGATCGAAACCATTGAAGAGACCTTCGATGACACTCCACTTTCCGAAGTTGCAGCATCTATAGAAAAGGGCTTATCAGGACAAAACGAAGCTACTGAACAACCGATTCCGCCAATGATGCAAGAACTCTCATCCGAAGAACCAACGCTCGAAGAGGAGGCCGCATTGTTGGAAATTTCTTCACGTCGAGCAGAAGTTGAAGCCGCAGCGAGAGATTTCTTACTTGTTGGCAGCACAACCGATGTGGAGGACATGGGTTCCTTCATCATGAGTCTCTCCAACCATGGATTTTCTGTTGAGTTGGTTCGCGTTCAAGACGCTATCCGAACCATCATTATGGAAACAGCATTCCGATCTGAACAAGAACAGCATGCTCTTTCCAACAAACCAGGGTCATGGTCAGAACGAGAAGCAATTCGTTTGTTTGAACAAATGCGCCCACAATTGAGGGAACGAATACCTGAAATTGTTGCAGGACGTCGAGGAAATCTCGTACAGGCTCGAATGGAGTTTGAAGAAGAAGCAAGAGGGCTTGGTTTGGATTTGAGGAGTCCTGCAGTATCCGGACGATTGCACGCACTGTTTGACCTACATCTGGAGATCAGTGAAGCTGAAGAGTTGCAAGACCCATCCGCAGCAAGACGGAATCGAATGCTTCGAATCCTCTATCATGGAGCTGTTCATCTACCCGATGATGTACGCCGAACCATTGAACGACTTGAGAGAAATTTACCTTCATTTGAATCGCTTGTAGAAACCGTTCTTGAGTCAAGTGAAGGAGATTTTTCAGAAGCCCAGCAAAGCCTCATCATCCGATTCCTTGAATCAAAGGGTTATCTTGTTAACACTGCAGAATTGCGCCCACGGGTTTTGGCATGTGCAGGTATTGTAGGAACAGAGCTCGGGTACCTAACACCGAGTCAGATTCCCCGTCTTGCTCCTGGAATATTGGTAAGCGACGATCAGGTTGACGCAATTGTAGCGGAACTCAAAGCTCTTGCTGCGACATTCAAACCCCAAGAGATCGACGTTGAAGAACCTGAAATGCAGGTCGCAGAATCTGTTGCTGATGCTTCAAGTCGAGTCGGAGATGTTCGCGGACAAATTGATCGAGTCGATGCGCTGTTGTCACGCCTTCGCCTTCAAGACCATCAATGATGGTTTTGTGCGTAAAAATTCTGGATAACCGTTGTTACGGATTGAATGTCAGTTATGTCTCTGGCAATCAGGTCTTCTATGATTTGTTGTCGCTGTTGAACGTGTTTTTCAAACACATCTGGCGAAACACCAGCAGCGCGGCAAATAACTTCCCGTAGATTCGATGGAATTCCTGTTTCTTCGATTTGATCGGTCGCAGCATTGTACTTCCAGATCGTATTTAATCGAGGTTTGGAACCTTCCATACCGGCTATTTCGGCAACTTCGGTAATCTTACGTGCGGTTTTACCGTTCACGTGCAGACGGGCTTGAATAATGATCAGGTCAAGTCCAGTAAGCATAATTGGTGGAACGTTCATCGGGGGATTGATCATTCGTGTGACGGTCTCTTGAGCAGTGTTAGCGTGAAGACTTCCAAACGAACCGTCATGTCCTGTATTCATCGCGGTAAGAAGTGTGGCTGCTTCAGGACCTCGAACTTCTCCAACAATAATGCGATCGGGTCGCATACGCAGACTGGATTTCAGACAATCGTTCATGTCCACTTCAGGCGTTCCGTCCGGTCGCTCTCGACGGGTTTCCATTCGCAACCAGTGGTCGTGATACACTTGCAACTCAGCGGTATCCTCAACTGTGAGAAGACGCCGGTGCCATGGAATGTACATGCCTAGGCAATTCAGTGTAGTAGTTTTACCGGAACCGGTTCCACCAGCAATAACAAAGTTCGCTGGTCGACTGTCCAGACCTTCAATCCACACCCACATCATCGCAGCCAATCGAGAATTGACCGTGCCAAATTTCACCAAGTCAATCATTGTTAGTGGGTCCTCCTTGAATTTCCGGATGGTGAGTGTAGGTCCATCGGGAGAAACAGGAGGTATCGTACCGTTTACACGAGATCCATCAGGAAGTCGACCATCGAAAATGGGAACCATTCCAGGACCATCACCAAGTGGAACATTGGTAAACGCTGCGATGTTTTTCGCAATTTGGAGCCCTGCTTCATCGTTGATCCAGACGTTCGTACGGCACATGCCGTGCTTACGATGCGCCACTTTCACACATTGCGTACCACCGTTGTACATCACTTCTTCCAAATTGTCGTCTTCAAACAAGACTGCAAGGTCGCCGTGTGGGTTCGGGGCGACGGAACCCTCAACATGATAAATTGGTGAGGGGTGATTCGATTCGGTGTAGATTGTTACGTTACCGTATTGTTCAATTATTTGTTCAGACATGTTTCAACCTCCAAGCATTTTTGTTGCGCCCAAGAAAATAAACATCGACATTGCCATCCATCCGGGGACAAACCACATGGTGTCTCGCATTCGGCCGAGCATGCGACCGGAAACGGCCACACCTACAGCGCTTGCAGCGGCAAAGAAGAGGCTGAAGGTTGAAAGAAAACCCTCGATTTGGAAACCTGCTGATGCTGGTGTGAAGAGCCCAACGAGGAAACCAATAAGTCCGGGCAAGCCGATGCAAACGAACAAAACGATGAGAATTCCACGCCCTTGAAGCTCAGATTCCCGTTTGTTCATCAAGTCGTTGAGGCGTTCATAATCCATGGACAAGTTCATCAGAATGTCTTGAAGTGGAGCGTTTTGCTCGATCGCTGTTTCAAGAAGATGCATGACCCTTTGCACCTGTGACGAGCGGGTCTTCGTGGCAAAACTTGAGAGTGCAGCATCAAAAGAACTTGAATGGCTTTCTTTTAGCGTCTCTTCAAGAAGCGGCCCAAGTGGAGCAGGAGCCGATTTGGCTTGATGCTGCATGGCTTCCTGAATACCCAGTCCTGCACCGACTTCGTCGGATAAACCTTCCAAGAATGAGGGAAGAGCGTTTTCGATTTTCCGCCGACGAATGCGTTCTCGGATCGGTGGTATACCGCCTCCAATCATTGAAAGGCCAACAACACCGAGCATCAACATCATCGGTTGATTGCTAAACGATTCGAGGAAACGAAACAACACGGTATCACAATCCTGGATCTTTCGTGTGCGTCTTCAAACCGATCATTATCATTGCAAACAGCGTGAGAAAAAGACCGATGTTGAGGACGACGTTGATTGTTGATTGTTCTGGAATGGGCATGATGTCCCCCATTCCATCACCCCCCATCAACTGCGGAAACAAGCCAAAAACGGAGAGGATGATTGGACCAATCATTCCTATTGAGAGCAAGGATTCCGGTACACCACTGAGATCTTCAATGTACTTTTTCACATCTTCTGTCCGCTCTTCTTCCATTCGACTTCCTTGTTTTTTGAGCGTGTCAATGATGTCTGTGTTTTGTGTAATGTTCATGTGCATGATGTTGAGCAATCTACGGTATCCTTCCGTCTCCACCTTGCCCATAAGTGCCTTGATTTCTTTTTCCAAGGGGCGTCCACCTTTCCGGACCTTATCCATCATGCTACCAAAATCTTCGGAAATAACTCCGTATCCACCTTGCGATATACTGTGAATGGTTGCTTCCAATCCGATACCAGACGACATGAGGACGTCCATTGCACGAATCACGTACAGGACCTCACGTTTTTCGTCAAGTTTTCGCATCGTTTCCACCTCAAATAACGTCTTCAATCAGTTCAAACACAAATTTTTCTGTAGATCCTTCGTATTCCAAAGAAGCGAAAATCACCTTGACATCGCGCTCCTCGAACGGATCGTGAATGAAGGGCTGACCTGTTCGAAACATTTTCAGAATCTTCTTGTAGTCGTCGATTGACAGAATACCTCGGACCGTGTATATGGTCGATTCAGCGCCCTCATCATGCAGATTGTCGCCCTCTCCTCCACGAATGATGGTCCGTGTTAGACGCCTTGCAATTTTGATGTCGATATCTGCGTTTGGAATTCGAATCCAATCTGCAGAACCTGTTCCAGTTGCCGGTCGAATGAAGAAATCCATGCCTGCCATGATGACCCCTAGATGCTTGAGGGGGTAGGCGAGATTTGAATGTAATGGAACAATTTGTTCAAGCCACAATTTTGAACCAGCCGAATCGAGGCTCATGCAGTGTGCCATCATCGCTCATCGCATCGAGTTCTGCTTCCGACTGTTCACGAGTGAATCCCCGTGACGAGAGATTGCGCACCAAGGATTCAAAGTCGACGCCTTCTCCATTGTCCATGCTTTGTATGCACTCCAAAATAACCGATTGCAGGTCTACTCCATCGGTTTTTATCTCATCTTCAGTCGTTGAATCCGAAAGTTCGAGTTTCGGAGGTGCTGTTGTTGCTGCGGCCATTTTACCTTCTGCTATGTCAAGTGCCTGCATGACGTTGAGGCGATATCCCTCCGTGTCGATTTGTCCGTAATGGGCATTGGCTGCAATCAATCCATCAATCATTTTCGCTGGTATACCTTGCTGCATCATGGCTTCTTTGGTGGGTTCACAGTTGAGCGATTTTTGATGTTGATCGAGTCGCTCAAGCGTTTCAGAACAAGCACGAACAAGCCAAGAGGCGTATCGTTCACGTGAAACAACAGCTGCCTCTTCCGGTCGAATCGAGGTGTAAACGGCCCCTTCGTCCGTTTGGTACCAACGGGCCTTCGCCGTCATACACAGTAAAACGGGTTCACCGGATTCGACTTTATCGTGCAACTGAATCACAAATTCACGCATTGATTCTGTTGCGTATTCTCCGACAGAGAAGTAGTATAGCCCAGAGGGGTCACGTATCTGTCCTTGGTACATTTGCGATCCGTTGCTTGTCTCACGCAATTCGAGGCGCTCAACAAGGCCTGAAAGGATAACACGGTTGACTTTCGCACCAAGTTTTGTAATGACAAATGTCGGGTCAAACTCTCCAGATCCTTTCTCATTGAGCGTAGACTCACCAAACTCTGATGCAAGCATGAACCATGCAGGCTGACGTTGAATTTGTCGTGAGGGGGTCATCATTGCAACCCCCACTTAGCACGAAGTTCGGTTGCGATTAAACCGGTATCTGATTCTGCAATGTTTGCTCCATCGCACAAAATCATCGACCCCTGTCCGTCGTTGATGATGCGACCCTTCACCTCAACTTCACACCCGAGAAGTTTCTCTCGAATCGATTGTACGTACGCTGTTTTTCCGTTTGCTTGAATTTCGTCTACCATCGCACCATGCTCGGTTTGAAGCAAAGCCAGTGCAGCGTCCTTCGCAATCAACAGGGCACAGGTCGCGGCTTTGTCGTCCAAAACCAATCGTAAGCGTACATCTTCCTTCCCTTCGACAGTCATGGTTTGGCACTTCTCATCAGAGCATTTCCCATCGCGAAGGACTCTGCGACATTCAACACAGCGCATGATGATTCCTGAATCTTCCCGCACAGAGACGATGGTTCCACGTGTTGTGATGCCGACTCGACTTGGCCCTGAAACAAGTTCGTCCAACGGGACCTCGATTTTGAGATTCTCAAGATCGATATCACCTTCCCACGGTGTCTCTTCGAGAATTGTAAGTTGTTCCTCACGATCGATTGTGATATCGGGAATTCCCTGCCAAGCTCGAACTCTTGCGTCGGTAATACGAACCGTCATTGGCAGTTTAGAGTCATCGATTGGAAGATCAGTCCATGCACTTATCCTGCATTGACCCGTAGGGTCAGCAATTTGTCCTGACCACAAGTAGCGCTCCTCACCATCTTTGTTGAATGTCCGCTTTTCCCATGCTGTAATGCTAACGACGATTTCAACGTCCTTGGAGCCGTCTCGAAGCGTGCTGATGGTCGAAACCATATCTTGTTTGAGTGCATCAGTATCTGCGAAAGAAGCATCATGATACGTTTCAATTTTTGTTGTTCGTCCGAAATTAAGTTCTGGAGTGTCTCGGAATGTTTTCACTTGCGCACCGTCAATTTTGAGCAGAGTACCCACTTCGAAATCGAAAGGTTCCCAAGAAAGGAATCCGATTGCACCGGATTCATCCGCAATCCGGCCACGGACAACGTCGATACTGCCGCTGCCATCTCTTCGGTGGATTTGGTCTGCTCGTGAAGACATAAGTCGTCCGACGATGCAAACGTATCCATCGTTTGGCAAATCTGAGATGTCGATGGGTTCTCCTGGAGCGACAACAGGACGAGATCCTTCACGCAAAACAGCAACACGAGACGATTGATTGATGTTCAGTGACATGCGGCCTTGGTATTCATTCACCGAGGCACCTTCAATGCGGACTACAGAGCCCGGTGCAATGTTGCTGTTGTTGCCCCAATCTTTGTATTCCCAACGTGTTCGCTCTCCGTTTCCTTCTTGCCAAGGGTCGTCCTCAATGAGCCCGAAGGCAATCGATTTCGATTCGCCGCGGACCATTTGTTCACGTATGTTGTGAGAGATAATTTCAACTTCAATCTCGATATCGCGATCATCGGATTTTAATTCGGAAAGACGGTTGACTTTTTTTGTTGGCCGGTCGGTTTGACCAGAGTTTGCGTTGGTCTTTGGCGCCACATCAGATTCACTCTTGAAACGTCGAATTATGGAACGTATGGCATCCTGTGGGGGGATGAAAAACTCCTCTTCGTATTTTTTGAATGCTGCTTTGACCTCTTCACGGTCTACACCAGGGCATTCTTGTAGAACTGCAGAGACATGGTCGTTGTAGCGATCCTCATCGTCCATGATTTTCACCTCCGCCAGGCGTAAAATTTCGATTAAGCCTGTGCGGAGAACAGGCGGCGGGCTTTTGTGCGGATTGGTTAAGACGATACACTCCCATGACCTCCATGGAACCTATCAACAATGACGAGGGGTCATAAACAATCCCCTCCTGTAATCAGGCGGGATTTACACGCATCCCTTGCGAAAAAAGGATGTCTGAGAGGTGATTGCTCCCAGTGCTTGAAACTCCAGACGTTGTGGATTGAGGGCCAAGATGGACGCCGTTCGAAATGGCTTGGAACAAATTGCCAGAAACGCCGGCTTGTTTCAATGCTCCTAGAACTTCTCCATCTTCAACCTTGAGAATGGTGCTCGTCGTTACGGAAAAATCTCCACTCGTTGGATTTGCTGTGTGCGCTCCCATGACACTGTGAATGATGTATCCATTGCCCATCGTTTGAATCAATTCATCTCTCGATTGTGGTTTGCGCGATGAGAGGAGTTGGACGTCACCGCATCCCGTTGTTGGTGGTGACATGTGACTTCTTCGTGTTGCAGATCCGGTTGTTGCCGCTGATTCAATTCGCCCTTCAGCCACGTTTTTTGCAGCATCTCGGGTCGACCAAATCATCTTTCGAAGAACACCGTTTTCGACGATGGTATGGCATGATGTCGGAACGCCTTCACCATCTCGTGCGGATGACGCAAAACCACCGTCCATCCGACGATTGTCGAGCATAGTAAGATGATCATCGAGAACGGTTTCGTTCATTTTTCCAGACCAAAACGATTCTTTTCGAACCATCCTTTCTCCTAGTGCGGATGGACGGATGATGTTGGAAAACAAGGAACTGATTCCCTGAGGAGTCATAAGGATGGCAGAATCCGTCGGTTGATTTTCCACTGGAATGGGGTTTCGAGTTTTTTGAGCCCATTCCACAGCCAATGGTACACAACTTGGGATTCCAGAAATGAGTTTACGCGATGAAGAACTTTCCCAAGCGCTGGTCATTTGCCCATCGGCTTCGATGGAGACTTGCACGCCAAGGCCATGGGACGTTGTGATTCCTGAGGCTTCAATACCTTCACTCGAAGACATCGCACTGGCCTCCACACTTGCACCGATTCCACCTCCTATGACGACCGCCCGTTCATCGAGAGATGCAACCTCTGCAATGATGTCATCGCCTTGAGTCAACAAATCCTCGGCCGATAATTTGAGTATAGCATCGTCACTCATCCCTCCAACAGGTTGAGCGTCCTCTGCATTTGGTAGCGAAAAGTCTTTGATTTTTGGGCTTGCTTTGGCGATTGATAAAGCCTGGGAAACGGCGTGCTCTGCCCCACTTGGATCGACAAGGTGTGCGTAGCCGTATCGACCGTTTTCTACGACACGTACACCGAATCCACCCTCGCCTCCTCCTGACGCAAGAGAAATTCGACCGGCCTCGATATCCAAGGTTCGACCGTAGCCTTGAGAGGCAACAATCTCCCATTGGCTAATGCCTTGACTTTCGCACTGTTTGGCGATGATTTCACAGCCATCAAGCAACCGTTCGATAGCATCGTCTGGAATCATCGCTCATCCCACCAAAGCTTCCCGGATGCGCATGATTGGACCACCATCACCAACCGGAATGGTTTGTCCTTTGCCACATATACCAGGGCTTGCGAGTCGCGCGTCTTTTGTCAATCCGTCAACGTCGTTGAGGATTTGAAGTGTTAAACCGCTTATGCTTACGTCTCGAAGCGGTTTCGTGATTTCGCCGTTTTCGATGAGATACGCTTCCTGAGCGGCGAATTGGAAGGAGCCACGACCCGTATCTACTTGCCCACCTCTGGTGCCGCAAGCATACACGCCGTAGTGAATGTCTTCCACAAGTTCATCGATGTCGTTGAATGAACCGCCCATGATCATGGTGTTTGACATACGCACCAGTGGATGATGCAATCCGTCTTGTGCACGAGCTCCTGCATTCGGTTCAATTCCAAAATGGTGAGCAGTTTCTCGATGGTTGAGATATTCTGTCAAAATTCCGTTCTTGATGAGCGTCTTTTTGACGGTTTCCAATCCTTCATCATCGATTGGATAGGAGCCATAACCGCCTCGAATTGTTGGATCGTCGATGACGGTGACGATTTCGTTGCCAATTTTTTGGCCGAGTTTTCCGTCCAAACATGAATCGCCAGCAGCGACAAGATCTGCCTCACATGGATGACCCAGTGCTTCGTGAATGTAGACTCCAGTTAAATCTCGGTCGGCGACCAATGGCAACTTGCCGCTTGGGGCACGTTCTGATTTGAGCAATCGAAGTGCAGATATGCGGGCCTGCTCACCAAGCTCGCCGAGGTCGCACGCCTCGATAAGTTCGAGCCCACCCTCGCCTCCATGACGCATTCTATAGGACACAGGTGCGCCTCCGTCACGGGCTGTAACCATGCCGTTGACCAGCGAGCGCTGGAACGACCATGTTCGGTCCATGCCTTCGGTTGTCAAAAGTTCCGTATGCAAATGCTCATCAGACCAGCCACATGATACTGAGATAATGCGTTCGTCATCGTTTGCAGAATGATGAATCGATTGCAGCATTTCCAACTTGGTTTCCAAGCTTGTGTCGCGAACGTCTTTTTTCGGCCTCCAATGGATTTCATCTTCAAGCACTGGAATTTCGGCGAGTTGGATGGGTTTGGAGCCGCTCGGTCGACGGGCAGCAACCGCACGTGCGAGTTTGACAGTTGCTTCGATTTCATTGGGAATGTTGGAAACATCTGTGGTGGAATGAACCCCCCATGCGCCATCTGCAAGTATTCGTAGCGTCGCTCCAATTTCTTGCCCCGGGATTGCGTGTTCCAATTGTCCATCTTTGAGACGAACCGATGAGGTTGTCTCAGCCATCAATCGGATTTCAGCATAACTTGCTCCGAAACCCAAAGCTTGCTCAAGCGCATTGTTCATTCGGGTACGATCGAGATACTTGCTTGAGCGAACGTGGTCCGGCGCATTTTGAGATTGGATGACCATGAGCGTCCTTGTACAGGGGGGTGTTTGAACTCTTTGCTCCAACCATTGAGACGTTCTTCTTTTCGATTAATGTGATGCGACTGTGAAATCACAACCGTTCTTTTGACCAATCCGTTATTGGGCGTTGCCAACATCGGAGAGGAGAATATGACCGATCAAAGAGGCTTCGATGCGGCTTGAATCAAGAGAGTCATCCAAGGAGATGCCAAGGGCTCGAGCGCCGTTTGCATCGATTTTTAGGATTTCAGAAGTCATGTCCAGACCCAGATTTGTTAGCAGGCTCTCAGCATGATGTTTCATTGATTCGACATCCAACGCTGAGGATTGGTCGGGAATATGGAGAAGCCAACCTGCAGTCGATCCGTTTGCAAGACCTGCCCGTTTGAAAGCCTCAGAAACATTGTGCGTTCCTGCAAGAACTCTCAAAAATTCAGCATCGAGGGAACGTGCTTGCGCTGTCCCACGTTCTGTATTTCGGTTGCTTACGGTTGTAGCCGTCCACAATTGACGGGTTGTTTGAGCGACTTCAGACCTACAGAAAACCCAGCGGTTGTTTGGTACGATCTTTTGAAATGTCTTAACGAAGGAAGACAAATCGATAGGCTCCTTACTCTCCCATGACCAACATGGAAATGTATCCCACATTGCAAAGACCTGTACCATCATTGGTCATGAACTCTACGCCCAATCCTCTCCATCGAGCGGCAAATCGTCACTTCGATTCTTCCTCGGAGCCTGACGTTGTTCAATTTGAGCGACCTTTTTCACTTCGGTTAATATGTTCTCAACGAGCTTTGGACCCCACCCTCTCCATGATGCGATTTTTTGTCGGTCCCCTCGAGTCATTGCCAGCACGTCTTTTGGTGTCCGTATTCCAATGGATGCAAGCGAACGAGCCCGCTGCCTCCCCACGTGACGGATTTTGACCAGTCTCAACAAGTCAGCCTTGCATCCGTGACGAACACGTTGTCGAAGGGTATCAAGAGCAGTGGATAACTCAGCAATGATCGGCATGTGTTCATCAGCAAAGACGTCATCGGTGAGAAGGATTTCACGGCCAGCATACAGCAACCATTCCATCAAATCCACACGATGATGAACGTCACCTGGAGAAACGTCGAGTTGCTTCTCAATATCTCTTAGGGTCTCTTCCTCAAACCAGTGTTCCAAACACCATGCAGATTTAACGAGGCCAAGATGGCGCTCTTCGTATGGAATATCGTGCAGGAGCTCATCTTCGACTGCAGCAGCTTTCAATTGCAAATCTGAGCCGAATGTGAGGTCGGCTGTCTTTGCCCACAGAGAAGCAAAATCCGGTGTGCTGCATGCAAGGTGAGTCAATCCAAATTCACTTACAGGACCGTCTTGACGAACCATCCGTCGAACGGCACGACGCATGCCTGTGCGCAAAATCGATGCCGATAGCGGATCGAGATACAACTGTGCGACGCGCTCACCAATAGGGGTCGCCTCATATTTCATCGCAGGTGGTTCGATGGTTGCATCATTCCACCCACCGACGTTGTTGAGCGATGTTGCAGAGACAAATCCGAGGGAGGGTTTGCCGTGCGATGAACGCAGCGGTGCGGTTGTGGTTTCTTCATTGAGCGTAACACCTCCCGAATCCTGAGCCACGCTTACCCATGAGGGAACCTCATCATCCCATGTCTCATCTTCATCAATCGCCTGGTTCTGGCGTCGTAATTCGTATGAATCATCCACTCCGAGCCTCCTGAGAAAACGTTCCTCAACCAACCAATCCAGCATAGAATCGAGACGTTCTTGCAATTGGTTGGTGGGCATGGTTGCACCCAAGAACGTCGCATCGAAGAACGAACCGATCGCTTCTCGATGAACCAAGCCTCCAGTCGCAACACAAGACAGGAGATGCATTCTCATTGCAGGCTCAGCGGACAACTTTGAGGATATGTCTTCGATGGGGCCGAAGAAATAACGCTCGCTGACATCGTCAGCAACTTGCCAACCGTCCGTTCCCTTGCACAAAACCCATGCCTCACCAATGGGGTCATAACGAGGCCTTCCTGCACGGCCAAGCATTTGGTGCACTTCCATTACCGGTAAAGGGCGGCTCATGCCATCGTCCCAACGTTTGATGTCACGAACCAGAACCCGGCGGGCAGGAAGGTTGACGCCGGCAGCAAGTGTTGGAGTTGCGCACAAAGCTAGGACAAGACCGTCTTTGAAAGCGGATTCAATGGTCTGCCGTTGACGGTGTGTAAGGCCTGCATGATGGAAGGCTACGCCTCCACGTAGGCACTGTGCAAGGAGTTCACCCATACTGGTTTGCGTTCTTCCCTCGAGGGATTCTGCGAGTTTATCCAACTCAAGCAAACGCTCTGGATCGTCTTTGGCGAAGCGTTTTTTCACCCGTTCGGACAGTTTCTTGGCTTCAGATTGCGCACTTCGTCGAGTCCCAACAAAAATCAGGACTTGTCCACCGTGTTCGATGGTGTCTTGAACAACAATCCAGGTTGGATGGCTGAGAGGTCCCTCGAGATGTCGGGGAGGCGACAGTGCTTGTGTGGATGAATCAACCGATGAGGATTGTATTTTTCGTGGTTCTAAGTGCCGGTCATGTAGGGTAGCATACTCTAAATCCACCGGACGCCAGTCGGATTGAACCAAACTCGCATCAAGCCATTCGGCGAGTGCTTCGCAATTTCCGACCGTTGCTGATAATGCAATCAGTTGAGCATTCGGTCGCAAGGTGCGTAACCTGGTCAGGTTGATCTCAAGAGTCGGTCCACGAGAACCGTCGTGCAACAGATGGAATTCGTCTGCAACCACGATGGATACGTTGCTCATCAATTCGGAGCGCGTTCTCATCAACGAATCCAACTTTTCAGATGTGCAGATGAGTATGTCAGAATCATCGATGTTTTTGGCTTCGGCAGTCGCATCACCAATTCCAAGTCCGACCTTCAGTCCCAAATGCTGCCCCAACGTCTTCAGTTCATCGAATTTTTCACTCGCGAGAGCTTTGAGAGGTACGATGTAAACGGCTCTCGATCCAGGATTTACGGTAAGGAGTTGATTGATAATCGCTATGTAAGCAACGAGTGACTTGCCTGAAGCAGTTGGAATTGCGAGCAAGATATTGTTCCGTTCAAACAATGGCTTCATTGCATCATGTTGGGGAGGATGCAAACGTTCGATTCCCCAATTCGTTGCAAAAAATTCGATGGCTTGAACAGGCAAAGAAAGGTTTCGTAGATGCCTTTCTCCCTCGCCCATGACCGTAGGTTGTGCCAACGGCTGAAAAGGAATGCGCTTTGTCCTCGATGCCGACACGCATAAGACCTTCCAGTCTCTACGGAGTTTATGGACGACCAATCCGAACTCTTAGTCGAACAACGCCTGTCTGTGTTTTCTGATGAACCTGATCTCAACGATTGGTTCGAAGTCATGTGCGGTGCTGCCATGGCCGTTCTCGGTCTTTTTCATCTCGTGACACCCGGTGAGTTGGTTGACCCTGATTTGATGCGATGGTTTGCAGCAGCTGTTATTGCGGCTGGGGCAGTTTGGGCCGGTCACGGACTCAAGGACATGGCTGTCAAGGAGATGCGACGTTCTGCGGCTATGATGGAGTTGACCGCATCCGCAGCATCGCAAGGAAGCGTCGATCACGGTCTCATTCGTGATGTCCTCCTTAATCCTGACGCGTACAAAGAATTCCTCACAAAGGCGTACGAAGAAGCATGGGAAGATGGTATCATTACCGAAGATGAACTCATCGACTTGAAGCGGTTCCAAAGTGCGTTGGGAATCAGCGATGAAGACGCAGAGGACATCTCCGAGAAGGCAAAGAAGACATCCTCAGAAGACTGAAGTCCAAATTGAGTCTTTGGTATCATAGGCTATGGACGAACGCTTGGCTTTTCTTCTTCGATGTTCGTCGTTGAGGACGAAGGTCAATCCGATGGCTAGGCATACAACAGTGATAACCCCAGCATAGGGCATGAAGCCACCGGAAGAACGCAATGCGTTGAAGGTAGGCGAGTCTTCAACATCAAATTGGGTCGAATATTCAATTTGCAAATCGAGGAGATCAAGAGCACAATCGCACAATGTCACGGTGATTCTATCGGGATAAATGGCGGTCTGCAATCGCTTCCATGCTGCATCGTCGATTCCTGCAGGCCGAGTCGACCAGGTTGGTGATGTGAGTGAACCAAACGACGTTGTTTCAATCATCGTTGTTTCAATACGGTAAATCGAAGTGGTTGGCTTTTCATCAACCACGAGAAGCGCTTCTAACATCATCAAATCAAGGAGTAACGCTCGTGTGGCAACAATGGAAAATTGGACAATGTGTTCATCCAATCCGTCCATTATGCGTCCATCTCGAGCCTCAGAAATTTGGTTAAAGATGAGCTGATCCAAGCGAATTTCATCAATTCCATTTACTTGGAGTTGCCATCTTCCGTCGTCTCTCTCATAGGCTGATTCGATTTCCAACCACAGATTCAAACGCTCACTGTTTCGAATACCGAACGTGGCGCCAACGTGCTCAATCATCGTTGCTTCGGGCGTAGCAGGGCTTGAGACATCCCACAATTGCTGTACTCTCTGCTCCAGAAGTTGGTCAATGGACCACTCGGATTCGGATTGAATTTCATCAGCCATAGCCCAGAGTGGGTTTACAATACCGCTCAGGATTAAGAGAACGATTGAAGGAACCAACAGTGCCATACGCTTGGTTTTTGAGCTAGGGTTACGATACAAGTGAGTCACGAAAAAAATGAGGAATCCGACAACAGGGAATATGTAAAGGCCGCTGTGTGGTTCAAGTTGTCGTTCTTCTCCCGCTGAGAAATCGAAATATTGAGTTCTGTATTCGACTTTACCTTCAAACTCTGAGGAATCGGTTGGTCCTTTGCTCTCCACAGCATAAACTCCGCTCCATATGTAAGGTTGGAAACGATCGGTTTGACCGTTCAAACAAAACACGTAGGAACCGGGATCCAGCGCTCTCCAGCGGTAACTTGTGGTGACCTGATCACCTTCTGCTTTGGTGACGATTTCTGGTGATTGGACTTGGAGACCGTTGGAAGTTCGCAATCGATGAAGCCCGTTACTCTGCTGCAACTCAAGTGGAACATCCTCCCACTGTATGAGAATTCGAATGATTTCATTCGGTTCAATTTCAAATGACCAGCAATCGGAATCGTCATCGACGAGGGCTCCGTAGTGTACCTCCTCAAGAGCGGTTGATTTTGGTTGCAGTGCACTCGTCGGCTCGTCCACATCCTTTGCGGCTATGTTTTCCGACCAAGCGATGTTCAAGTCGAGGAAGGAGGAACCGCGTAAATGCAATTCCCACGTAGACGGACGGTCGATGGTAAAAACGATTCGAGCCCGAACAACATCGCCTGGCCAAAGAAGTCTTCCATTATCTAAGTTCAATGGCTCATCAACCCATCGATAACCTGTCTCAGAACCGATTGTGGGCAACTCAGAGCCGCCCGACTCAAGCGTTGTTACGCTCGAACCGATGATCAGTTTGACCTCCAGTTCAGGCGTGTATACACCTGCTGCGTCACCTTGGACACGCAAGTCGATGATTAATTCATCAAGAACATCAGGAAGGACGGCAAGTTCGGTTTGTTCAGGAAACATATCAAATTCAATCGCTACGGATTCTGTGAACAATGGGTTGGCTTGGACAGAACCGGTTACAATCTCCTCACCTATTGGAATCGGTGTTAATTGACAAAGATCATCGGAATCGCATGAAAAATAGAGGACAGAGCCTGTTTCTGCATCGGTCAAAGAGGCGTTGGCTTGAGTCGGTATGGTGCAAAGAAGAGCCACGAGGATTGCCCAACGAAACCCCGATAGCATGCGATGACCTCGTCTCTCCGAGTTATGATGCCTTGTTTAGTTTGTTTCCTGTATGTTTGCAACATCGACAAGAGTCGTTGAACACGCCCGACATCTAAAACGGCCGTTTGACCTTCGTTTTCGAGGATATTTCTTGTTGCAGGTTGTGCAAACCCACAGCCATGTTGCAGAACGCTTTCGCAGGAATTGTGTAAATTCGCGTCCACGTTGGGAGCCTGAAAACGGCCAGTGGCTTTCCAGCTTACGAAAAGTTGCGTCATGAAATCGATTGCCTAGAGCGTGAAGATATTCATGATACAAAACAAACCGGGCATAATCGTTCCAATCTTCATGCAACAAGTGTGGGTGGAGATCGATTGTTTCAACATCCTCAGTTTTCAGTTCAGATGCATTCGCACCTCGACGAAAGCGAGTCACTCCATGACGTTGCGTAGCGTTTTTTCTGAGCACAGCGAGTGGGATGTCATGGAGCGGATGAATCCGCTCTTCTTCCCAATAATTCATGGTAACCATCTGGTCAATGACCACATGTTTCAATTGCAACAAAGCATCAGTTTGCATCTTGGATGGTTTGGCCATGAAAACATCTCAACTCCACCGGTGATAAGCAGGGTGCCCCTCCTTCACCGCTACAAACAATCCCTTTCCCGTAGCACACAGTTTGTCGTTGGCCTTGAGCTCCATACGAACATGAACGCGATCTTCACCAATTTCTTCAGGATAGGCTTCAACATGCAATTCAACCCCAAGCGGTGTCGGTCGTCGAAGAGAAACAGAATACGATGCCGTAACGGTGCACGGTGGCTCATCTAGACCGTGTTGGTCCATGAGAGCAATGGCTGCAGCCCAATTGCCGTGACAATCAAGTAACGTTCCGATAATTCCTCCGTTCACCATACCGGGAAATGCTTGATGTTCTTCTGACGGTGTGAATTTCAATTCCAACCCGTTGCCTTTTCGATACGAATCGATTTGCAGTCCTTTTTCATTGGCAGGGCCACAACCAAAACAGATTGACGAAGGGGCATACTGTCGTTGAACACCCTTATCCATGGGCACGCCTTGGTTAAGCGGCCCTTAGAGTATCGCCTCTGGCTTACGCTCATTTGGTCCAAAATCCAAGGCTTTTGGGAGCCTTTTGTTGTTCGCTGTTTATCCTTTGAGTTCGTTCTCCAAGTATGTTACGAAGTGATCCATGTGTTTGCGGTATTTCTTCACAAACGATTCGGGGAGTCGTGAAATGATTGAACCTCTTAATGCTTTCAGGTTCCGTCCCTTCCAGTAGCCTTGCAGTTCACCAAACATTCTCAAGTTCATCAGTTGTTCGCCGAATGAATTCTTGCAGCAACGTTTGGTGGTTTTGTTGCTTTTGGAATTGAACTTGACCTGTTTTTTTGTTGTTTGGTCGTAGTTCATTTTGCTGTTTCTTCTCCCTGTCCGTTTCTTTCTTCCTTTGTTTTTACGATTGTTGTTCATGCTTTTCTTTCCTCAATTGCTTTCGAATAATGTCGGGCGTTTCCGCCAAACACTCATCTTTCTATTCGCAAATTACGAGGCCGCTAGAACATAGGAAATCCCACAGGGGTTAAAATCCGTCTTCGAGACTATATATACTCTGCGACGGAGGTCCCTTTCTGGCACATCAAGGCTCGCTTTTCAGCCTTTGCTCTTTCGTAACCGTGCCGGGTTGGACACAGCGATTGTACATTGCAGTGCATACAGGACTGATACGAATCAGCCAGAGGTACTTTACTCAAGTCATTGTGTTTTCCAACCGAATAAAAAGCATTCATCATGTGCTTGATGTCCTGGTCTACGATGCCCATTGCTTGATGCTTTTGAGTTGGATTCGGTACGATCTTACGGCAGGACCAAGCCCTTTTGCTGAGATGAAAGAAGACA
>PBSP01000066.1 GCA_002726845.1 Methanobacteriota archaeon
GTCGATCGATAAATGAGCGATGAGGAAGCAGAGGACATCCGTAGAGTTCTCGCCATTTGTTTCCGTGGCGAGCCCTCTCTCGATGCGATGGACATCGAACGAATTCTGTCTCTGGATATGGGTTGGCTCAAACCAGATGAGGCCACCACGGCAGTTCAATCGCTCGTCAAGGCAGGTTGGTTGGCAGGAGGCCAGGATAACCTTTCTCCTGTAGATGATTTTTCCGCCTCATCCACACCATTGGGTTGGTTTCCTCGGCCACAACGATTGTTGGACCCGATTGCATATACGGCCGTTCAATCCGAGTCATCGCAATCGACAGAACCGAAGCTCCAACCAAACGAAGAGCGATCATTGGGAGTTGTTGCCGAACTCAAGCAAGAACCCAGTGACCCACGTGCCTCAACAACCCGCAGGTTGTTGAAATACATTGCACGCTCTTCGGGGCTTGAAACAGAAGAAGTTCAACGAAGAGCAGCACGAAAACAGCGTGCATTGATTCACATAACAGGCTGGATGGCACTGGCTCTCGTTGCACGAGATCAAGGGCTTGATATGGAGAGTGTAATCGAAGCCCTGTCTTAGGAACCGTTGTCCATAGCCTCTTGAGAACGGGCTGCAAGTTCAAGAAGAACAGGAAGCAGTACCAGTGCCAAAATCAATGAGAAGAAGACAGTCACTGCAGTGATTAAGCCAAAGTCCTGAATCACTGGCATCGGTGAGAACATCAGCACCAAGAACCCTGCAGCTGTGGTTGCTGCAGAAAGCATCAAGGCTACTCCTGTGGTTTCCAGCGATGTTTTCAAGGCCGACCAGTGATCGTCCTGACGTTGCAACTCCCACTCGATTCTACGCCACATGTGAATGGTATAGTCAATACCGATACCCAAAGTCAAGGCTGTAACCAGTACGGTCAATACATTCCATTTAATCCCAAGAACTGCCATTGAACCAACAACCCAAAGTGTTGCCATTCCTACCGGAAGCAACACAATGAAGGCCGGTAAAATTCTTCGCGTTAACAAAAGGAGAACAGCAAACGAAACCACCAGAGATATCGCCGTAGATTTCACTTGGGACGACGAAAGACCGTCGAGAACTTGTTGTAGAACAACCAAATCTCCTGTTACATGAATCGTGGCATGATCTCTCAAAGAATAACGAAGTGTACCCTCATCGTCGATGTCCCCAATCATGGATTCAAAGTCGGTAACAACACGTTTTGATTCGGTTGAGGTTGTTGCTTCGACACGGACTTCGGAGCGCAAGTGAGCGATGTTTGTTCCATCCAAGTGGACCGTCGCATTGACACGATCGCTCCACGTTTTCCCTGTGATTGGGTCGGCAACAGTGTAATTGTTTTTCAGGCTTGCAAAAACCGTACCCAAATCTATTTCAGCAGATTCCTTGTTGTAGATGTCTCCGTTTCCATAGACTTCCAGACCGTGAGAATCACCGAACGATTGGTTGCGCATAATAGCATCACGCAGAACGACATATGGCCCCTCATAGGATGGAGAAGGATATCGTTCGTCTGTTCCGACCACATCGTGATTTTGTTTTAGGTCACTGTGGAATCCTCGCAACTGGTCAAGAAGAATAGCATCATCATCAATGACACCACCGGCACTAGGTTCCATCAAAACATAGACGTATTTCCATCCTGCACTGTCATAGTTGGTGTTGATTTCATCACGGACCGACATGATTTCCATGTCTTCGTTAACGAAGTCAGAGAGGTCAAAATCCGTCTCAAGCTGCATGGCACCGACGACCGAGGCTCCTGAAATCGCAATCGCTACCAACAGAACAGCGACTTGTTGTTTGCGATGCAATGCAAGCAGTGGTTTTGTCAAATCGGTTAATTTGAGAGGCTCACGAGCACCGCTTTTTTGCTCGGAGTTAAAGACGACATGCAGCGAACCGATCACCAAGGTCGAGCAAAGGAAAGCGCAAACAACACCGAAAGCAAGCGCAATTCCAAACGTCGAAAGCGGTGGAAGTGGGGATATGATGTTGGCTAAAAATGCTGCAACTGTGGTCACAACAGCCAGTGAGAGAGGAACACTCAACTTGCCGCATGCTCTCATCCAAGCTTCGGCTACATTCTCAGTGGTCTTTCGATGATAAGCCAACGCCCGCTGGAGGTGTATGGCATAGTCGATACCCAGACCCAAAACAAGTGGTGCAACTGCAACCTCCAATGCAGTGAATTCAATGCCAATCAGGTTCATGAATCCGTATGTGAAAATGAGTGCAGCGTTGAGGCTGATAAGCGGGAAAAGTACACCCTTAAGATTTCTGAACGCAACAAACAGAAGAACGATGACAACCAATGTTGCCAATACGATGAGCATCGCAAGATTCTCAAACGTTCCCTCATCGATATCGTAGGACATCAAGTCCAAGGAAGCTACAGAATACGTCATGTTGGAGGTTTCGCTAATGTCACGAAAAGCGAGACGTATGTTGTGTTGGATTTCTCGGCGCTCATCCTCACCAAGTTCCGGATTAATTTCCAAAACCCAGGCGGTCGAATCCGCTGTTGGAACCGCATCTCCACCACCGCTTTCGAGGTAGCTACACGATGCGGAAATGTCTAAATTTTTGTTGATGAGAGCGGAGGCAACAAAATTGACAGTACTAAGCAATGCGTCATCGGGATCAATCTTGCACTTCGTGCCCTCTTCGATTATAGCGTCGATGAGCGATGTCCAATCTTGATAATCACTGAGGTTTGTCCCTGGTGATTGCTCATCAAGGGCAATCTGAATCATCCCCGGTGAAGTTGTCCACGCTGTTACTTCTTGCATACTTACCCGTTCATCTGATTGTAAATTCGCAAGATCGTCATTCATTTCTTGAAGTGAATCCATGCTTAGGACATTACCACCGTTGTCACGAGTAACATGAACGAACAGCGGACGAGATTCGTCAGGGAAATACGCGTGAATTTCGTCGTGCGCTTTGTTGGATTCCGATTCGGGTGCAAAATCATTCAAATCCGTACGGAATTCTGGTGGTGAAACAAACAAATGTGCACCTAGGGCGACCGTTAGAAGGCCGGAGACGATGAGAATGGGAAGTGCAAGACGGGCGAAGAGACCCGCATACTGCGCCATTTGGTCCTCATAATCCGAGGTGTCCATGCACATTCCGAAGGGTAGAGGGTGTTTAAGTGACAGGGTGAGATGACCTCTGATGAAGCAAATACCTGTATTCTGGATGACGGCAAGGTTCAATACGGGGAGGTTGGTCGCCAAGACGATAACATGCCAGTTAAGGTCCTCATTCATGAAAAAAATGAACTTCGACTACGAATCACAGGTGAATCCCACACCGCTCTGCAAGTCCTTCGAGACCGCCTCAACAACCACAAGTCGGTCGAATACGCCAACTACTTCCCAGGCCACCCAGACCTCGATCCACCAGAGTTTTACATTCGCACCACAGGAAAAGCAAAGCCGGACGAAATCCTGAATGAAATTGTTGCGAGTTTGTCAAGTGAATTCGATAGTCTAACGCTATGAGGTGGCTGCTATGCAGCCGAACGATTCGCTGGCAGAAGCCATCGGACTGATTGGATACGCAACCAACAACGATGGTATCGGAGGTGTTCTCAAATCGAGAGTTGCAGACTTTCGTGTTGAAGAAATTGCCACCACCATTACCTTGAATCCAAAAGGTCGGTTTACCGTTGCCAAAATCACACTCACAAATTGGGAAACCAACCGCTTTTGCAACAATCTTGCCAAGAGATTGAGCATCTCCAGAAACAGAATCTTTTTTGCTGGGACAAAAGATAAGCGAGCCGTTACCTCACAACTTTTTGTTATTGATGCACCTCAGTTCAAAGTTGAAGAAATTGAGATGAACGACGTTGTTATCGAAGTTCTCGGTCGCACCCATCAAAAAATCGGATTTGGCAACCATCGTGGAAACCGATTCACGGTTGTTGTCCGAGGCTGTGCTTTTGAAGACGGCCGGCCCATGAATGAACAAGAGGCATTACAAGAGGTCGAACGAATCCGTGCAGAAATGCAAAACAAACTCGGAACCGGACGTTTTCCAAATTGGATCGGACCGCAACGATTCGGAAGCGGACGTTCAGTTACCGCCGAAGTCGGTCGTTTCGTCGTCCAGCAACAGTGGGCTGAAGCAGTTCACACCTACATCAGCAAGGAGGGTGAGCATGAGTCTCCAGAAGTCGCTACGTTTCGCAAACACGTCCGTGAAAACGGGATTACAAAGGAAGGATTAGCCCTTGCTCCAGATTGGCTTGGCTATGAACGCCGAATGACCGAACACTTGCTCGACAATCCTGAGGATTGTGTTGGAGCGTTTCGAAAATTACCAAACAACCTCCAGTTGATGACAATACATGCGCTGCAATCGGTTGTGTTCAATCGAAGTCTTCGTCACCGATTGGAGAACGGAATCAGCATTACCAAACCAGAAGCTGGAGATCTTGTTGGTCGGATCGACGAGAAGGGGCAGTTGTCTGCAAACAATTGCGTGATTGTCGAGGAACGAACCGCCCCTCGAATCGGTAGAAATTGCGAACTCGGACGTCTCTCTGTAACGGGACCGCTTCCTGGTCGAGACGTGCAGACCTGTGAAGGTGACACGGGTCTTATGGAACAATCTGTCCTAAACGAGATGGGTCTGAACGATACGGATTGGGAAATCGAAGAAATTCCTCGCTTAACGACTACAGGCACACGTCGTGCTCTTACAACAACCTTCGGAGAATTTACGGTAGAGGCCACGCCGAAAGCATCCAGCGAGAGCCTCGGTGAGCGTTGGCATGAAGGTCCGAAGGTGGGGGATCGATGGCATCCTGACGGTGCATGCTTAAAATTCAGATTTACTCTTACAAGCGGCTCTTACGCAACGATACTGTTGCGTGAATTTATGCGAGTACCTTTGAATCAACTGTGATTCAAAGAAGTCCCATTGAGATGACTTCGATCTCACCAACGCCGGATATTGCTGACATCTTCTCTTCAAATGCGTCAGCAAGGCCTTCACCGTCGTTCATAACAACATGGACTTGAACAAACTTGAGTCCAAAAGCCAGTGGTTTCACTTCTACGCTCTGTACGTCATAATTTTCATCTGCAAATGTCGAAATGGTCATCGAAATCATGTTCGTATCAACGTCTTCCATTTCCGCATCAGGATTTACTTTGTATGTCATTGCTACCATACCCATATTTTCACCTCAGGGACCAACGAATCCGCATTCGACGCAAACATATGAGACGCCTTGATCACGGCATCGGGGGCTGCGACCTATTGAAAAACCGCAGTTTGGACAGGGAAAGGCTGTAGAGCCTACTTCAGTTAATGGCTTACCAGAAGCGGTGCAATTTTTTGCTCGACTTGTCATGACTCTGCCTCGGATATATTTCGCCACGACCTCTCCTTCTTTATGCTTGCGTGCAAATCATGAGACGGGGGTGAATGCCTATTGTAACACAAAGTGACCCATTTTGCTCAAAGCAATAACCACCTTCAATACGTATCCGTTGATGACGCAGGAGTTCAGTTGCAACAGAACCCCACACTTTGACGATCACCCAGCCGCTTGAATCTGCAAGAATCACACGACGTATTGGAATCCAACGATTTCTTGCAAACCCCATCGATAGAGGATAGGAACGAAGAATTGTACCTTCCAGAGTTTCAACAATACGGTTCGGTTTCAAGTCATGAACGCTTGTGAGTTTCACAAAAGGAACAAGGACATCAACGATTATTACAGTTTCAGTCCGCTTTTTTTCTACGAACTCTGAAGTTTGTTGGTGTCGCTTCAACTTCTTCAACGGTCTCGTCACCACCAGGAATTTTGTTCACTGCATTCTCGTAGCGGTCAAGAATCGAGATAGATTTTGCCTTCCACGGCGTATGGTTTCGACAAATGAGATACACCTCAGAGGATGAATTTCTCGAGGCTTCAGGTGAAAAACGCCGAACCTGAGAAAAATGGGGTTTAACGGCTTCAATCAATTCTTCCACCCCAACTCCTTGAAACAATTTGGTCACAAACCAACCGCCACTGCAAAGCAGCGGTAGAGCAAAATCGAACACCTTCGCAACGAGTGTCATCGCCACCGCTTGGTCAACATCCCATTTTCCAGTAATATCGGGAGATATGTCAGAAACAACGGCGTTCACTTGACGTTGTTCAAGCTCCTTGACGATCCGTTCTTGAGTCAATGGGTCTGTGATGTCACCAACCATGAGTTGAGCGCCATCAACGGGTTGACACGGTTCAAGGTCAATACCAATGACGGTCCCTGTATCGCCAACCTCTTCGACAGCAACTTGAGCCCAACCACCAGGATGACAACCAACATCGAGAACAACATCACCTTGCCTCATCAGTTCAAACTTGGCTTGAATTTGTTTGAGTTTGAATGCTGAGCGTGCACGATATCCACTGGCTTTGGCTTGACGACGCCAAGAATCACGCTTGTGATTTTCAATCCAATGGTCTGCCATGGCATTCCCCATTGACCAATCCGTGGCACCGCAGACATAACATCTTCCTTGCATTCCTGGTCGAAACGATGAGATGAAGGAGGTTGAGTGATTGGGCAGACCATGAGCGCAATCCGTAAGGCGATTTTGCTTTGCTCAATTTTGTTGGTGTTTCCCCACGCTCATGCTCTACAAATCGAGCCAAAAGACTGGGATGGATACGAATTCTTTGATGGTGGTCACAGCATTCTTGTCGAGGAAAAGACAGCAACAGATTGTGTTGCTTGTGCTGAGATTGATCCCGATTTGAGCCTGGTTGCTGAAGAACATGGCACGAGAATAGCGATGGTAGCGTATCACCCAATGGATGTTAATGATGCATTTCAACTTGAAGCTGGACAGCATCGGATTGACCGATTGGAGATTCAACATTCTTCCTTGGGTCCAACCCCAGCATTTGTAGTCAACAACGGAGAGGTACGGGAAGGCGTACCCTCTTGGCCTGATGTGCAAGGAGACATCCTTCGCTCAGAGTCAAATCAACGACAATACACCAAACTTAGTGTTACTGCGGAATCCAACTCCACGCATCTCACTGTAACGGTCATGCCCCCAAAAGTAGACGAAGTGGTCAATGATACGCAATTTACAATCCTCTTTGTGGAGCACAAGAAAATGGTCGACAAGGCCTTTGACAATCCCGGCGAACCCCATCGCGACCGTGTTTTGGTTGGTTTGGCCGAGTTTGCAACAGCCGGCAACCACATGCTCGCCATTAATGCAACAATTGAAGCTCCCTATGTTGCCTCAGTCAATCATGAAAACGTGGATGAATGGTCTGTCATTGTTGTTCATGAATTTACCGAAGAGAAACTGAGCAACAACAGTTTTGAGGATACAAAACCACTTGGAGTTGTCGAACTCTCAGTCCGATCGCCTGTAGCAGAAGCTGGTGTTGAATTGCCGCTGATTTTACCGGTACTGATTTTCCTGTCCATTGGAATCTTAGGACTTGTGACCGTTAATCTAAAAGAAAAGGTAAGTGAAGAGGAGTAAAAATAACAAAATGTGTCTGATTTCCAGAAATAATTACCGAATTTCGGAAAATAGCGATGCAAATGACCCATTGATTGATAAGGTATCCTGACTAAGTAGTATCATGGAAGAAACATTCGAGGCGAACACGCACGATGACCAAGTTAAGGAATGGATGGTTGAATTCATCGCCATGGTCAATGGAGAACGATTCCATCACCTTTCGGTGCTTTATGGAGTCGATGAAGACGACGTCCAACACGCCATGCTTCAAGAATTGCGTCGAGTCTACACAAACACGGAGCGAATCGATGTAACCGTTGTTCGGATGCAAGAGACCAGCGTACGCGAAGAAACAACCCCGTTTGAAGGACGCTTCAGCGCTTAAGCACGTGGCCCATAGTCAATGAAAATCTCTTGACCTTCGAGAAGGATGAAGTGATCGAAGGTATCAACGTCAGTAACGTTGCCCTCTGCGTCACGAACGCTCATGGTCATCGAATGCGTTTCGTTTACGCGATAGTCAAAGATTCCTGTCGAATCAAAATGGTAGCCCCAAATGTCGAAGAACACACCCAATTCCACGTCTTCATCGGTCTGCATCTCAAGGTGCAATTTGCCGTCATTTGAATGGGTATGGACTACATGCATGTTGGCACCCGATTCGTTGCATGATGCTGTGTTTATACCCACGTTTTCGGGCACTGTTACCAGTTCCCCATTAATTCGAATAAGGAGATACATATGATCGTGTCGAGCCAACCCACTGTGATCAAGACATGTTGTTGCAAGTGGATGAATCTCATCCAAGGATGATGGTGGTGTCTCCGTTGTATTGCCTTCATCAGACTCTGTTACGGCATTCTCTGACTCGTCAGCATCAAACGAAAGGTAACCTGCTTGATATGAAACCACAATCAAAGCTACGGCTGCGAAGACAACAATTGCGATGTCGCGATTCAATGGAATCACCTTCTGGATGAAGTTTTCTTGATGTCTGGCGCCCAATCATCGGATTCCTGAAGTCTTAGCAACAAGAAAAATCCTACAAGTGCGATAACGTTAGCAATGTGAGCAGTCGTA
>PBSP01000067.1 GCA_002726845.1 Methanobacteriota archaeon
GCTCCAAAACAGCAATGAAAACATGTTGATGTTTGCGAGCAGAGCAGCCATCAAAATAACAGGGATGTTCGATGCATAAACCAGCCGAATTGGGTATTTACCTCGATGTCCACGCACCTTTCCATGCGTTAACGGCAATTCCAGCTTACTCGACTCAGCATAAGCCACCACTAGGAACACAATAACACTCGAAACAAGAGCAATCACTGCGTTGGGATGGGTTGCATCACCCAGTAATATCATTTCAAACCCGTTTAAGGATATCATTTCGCCGTTGGTCGCTGTTCTGAACATGTAGAAAATCATCGGCAGTGTACCTGCTGGTGGGTTTTGTACGGAATAGGCCAAACCTGAGGTGGTTGGAAGAGGAGAAAGCGTACCAACAAACGTCGATTGTGCCACACCTGCTGCGATAAACAGCGACATTCCCGATCCAATACCCCATTTGCTTACCAATTCATCAAGAAGGAACACGAGGTAGGATCCTGCAAACAATTGTGCGACAATAACAAAGTTGGCCCAACCGATACCATACTCATCGATTAGGAATTCCGAAGGATCGAGGAAACCGTAGGTTTGAGGAATCGATTCAATTGGAATCATAATTAGAACCAAAAGTTTCTGAACACCTTGATACATTGCTTTATCTTCACTGTTGGTCAAATCGAGACGAATAATTTTCGCACCTGCGAACAACTGCATGATAATAGATCCCGTAACGATCGGCCCGATTCCCAGATGCATGATGGTACCCGATGCACCGGCCATGATGGAGCGGAATCCACTGAACAAGTCCATGGCTTGCCCGCTCAGACCGTACAACATGACGTTGGTCATGGCGAAATAAATGATGAGAACGAACGTCGTTGTCCACATCTTTTCTCCGAATCGCACGTGGCGGTCCGGTTTGGTAATCGCTGGATACACGTCAACGAATCGGCTCAGTGCGTACAAACGGCTGCTTTGGTCTCCGCTCCACATGAAACATGTGAGGATTGCAGCCGCTCCGAAACCAAGTAGCAGAACTCCAACGAGAAGGAATCCCACCGCCTCATCGTAGCCACCCCATTTTTCAGGTCGACAATACCAAACAGCGATGAATACGAAAATTAGCCAACCGTACAGTTTCGCATAGCGTCCGATAATCGGCAACTGTTTCATCGACGCTGGAAGGTCAATTTGGAAACAGGCCATAACATAGGCTACGTGTGCTACTGCAAGAACGATACCAAACACAGCGGCGTCTCGAGCGGCACCCGTTCCAGAGAGTTCATCCCATTGCCAATAAAACAGCAGTCCAAAATAAATTATTCCCGTAAGAACAACACCGATTGGTACTGGCTTGTGTTTCATTCAGAGACCTCCTTTCACTCTTCTTCCCATTCTTCCCAGTCGTCGCCATCTTCAAGATTGATGGAACCGCCTGCGGCTTCAACCTTTTTGATGGCCGTTGCGCTTGCATGAGCGACTGTGATTGTCAGAGCAGTCCCGATTCGACCGGACCCGAGGAGTTTGTCGATACCGAGTGCTCCGAGGTCGATGCTATCTTTACCATCGGCCATGCCTTCCAATTGACTAACGTTGCACGTCACGTGAACGTTGCGTAGAGAGGGATGACGGTTGAAACCGTGCATACCCCAGTGGCCTGGCATGTACTTGATCCGGGTCATAACTCGATGTTTGTTCATACCCGCATTACCACGGCCACCGCGCTTCCCTGCACCGCGACCTGCTTTCTTTCCGCGACCGTGGTAGCGGTTTCGCCCACGGTGTTTGTTTGCTTTTGTACCCATCATATCACCTCAAATCATTCTTTCAACGAGCGCTTTAATGTCGTCGCCTCGAGAGCCGAGAGCTCCACCGACAACGTACGACCGCTTGATGCCACCCCATCCCTTTGATCCACGAGGGGGATGGAGACGGAAAACTCGCTTTAGACCAGGGACGTCTTTGACGGTTGCTTCGTTGTCAACAATCGCCTTTGCAAAGTCTCCAATGGTTTTGTAATCGGTTGCTTCTGAAACAATTGCATCGGTCAATGGAGCATCGCCGGTCATTCGCCCGCGCTCTGAGAGCATGGTTTCAACGGTTGCGAGGTCAGCATTGCCCCAAGTAATGTAGTCCTTAGCCTTGCGCAACATCCCAAGATATTGGTCGTTTTCAGGGATGATGACAGCATGGTTGACCTTGGTCAGGTTGAGATACGACATTGTCTCGCGAATGGAGCGCTCGACGCCGACGTTGCTTCGTGCTCTAACAACGATAATACTCACTTCAATACCCTCCCAGTGTTGATGAACAGGCGTTCTCGCTGTTCGTTGCTGATTCGAGTTGTGTTTAATGCTTTGAGCGCGTTAAAGGTCGCTGCTGCATAATTGATGGTCGTACGAGTCTGACCCTTGGTTCGAGAGAGAACGTCTGTAACACCTGCGAGTTCGAGTACTTTTTTACCCGTTTCACCGATGACAAGACCCTTGCCCTTTGCTGCTGGCATCAGACTCACTCGAGTGGATGCAGATCGTCCATTGACCTTGATCGGGACCGATGTACCAGGACCTGCTGAAGATTCCCATGAACCGTTTCCACGCTGTACGCTGATGAGGTTGAGTTTTGCAGCAACAATGGCCTTTTGAATCGCATTGGATACTTCCTTTGCTTTTGCCATTGCAAGTCCGACATATCCGTCACGGTTGCCAACACAAGCCATGACATTGAATCGCACTCGGCGTCCACTGTCCGTCATACGTTGAACCATGTTGACATTGATGATTTCATCCTCTAATTCAGGGAGAAGAGCGTCGACAATTTCGACCTCACGAATCGGAAGACCGGTTGCTAAAGCAGCTTCATAGGTGGTAACCAGACCTGCGTAAACCATGTTACCCAGGCGAGTTCGAGGCGTCCAATTTCGAAGGTTGCTAATAGCGTCCGCTTGGGCACTACGACGTCGTCGTCGACCGCCCGCTTCTTCAGGCTCGGCAGGAGCATAAGCGAGGATCATTCCCGGTGCTTGCGTGATTTCTATTGTTTCTTCTTCGGTCATCAGTATGCCCCCTCAATGGATGATTTGGTTGTCTCGATAGCATTTGCAACGCTTTCGTCAATGTGTGCGCCGTTGATTCGATCGTCGGAAGGAAGAATTTCTTCGCTATGCGGTACGTTAAGACCGGCCTCAACCATTCCACGAAGAGCAGCGAAAACACGGCCACCTGGCGTGCTTGCAGCAAGTCCGATATCGAGAACCGCATCTTCATGCCCTGCAGCGATTGCAGCCTTTCCAAGCGCATATCCAACAAGATACGATGCAGGAACCGATTTCTTCGACATGGTTTCTGGCCATGCGTGTTTCTTGACCAAATCGTTGCCTGTGACGTTCAAAGCGACCTTGTCGCCTTCAGCAGCCCATGTCACCAATTGGCAAGACGTTCGTGTGTTGGAAACACGAACAACTGCTCGAGGTTGTTGGCTTTGAAGGAGACGAAGACGGCGGCGGTAGTCCGTTAGCCCAGCCTTGCGTCGTCGTAGAACAGATCGTCGTCGATTTCCTTGCATCAGTTATCCCCTCCCTTGAGTTCAATACCTTCCAGCGTCATTTGTGAGCGCATGTGAGCAATGGAACGGTAAGAACCTCCCTTTGCTTTGAGGTAGTAGCGTCGATACTGCGACGGAGTGATTTCATCGGTCTCTCGAAGATCCTTGAGAGCACGACGTTGCGAACGAATCGTTCGCATCCATCGGTTTTTCCGAGGGTTTCGAGCGTTTGCAGTACCCATTCTTTTCCCTTGACCCTTTTGACGACCCTTTCGTCGCTGTTCTTGGCGAGAACGAGCTCGAACACGAGAGGTGCCTTTGACGGCTTTTGCTCGAATGAGCCCCTCTTCGATAAATTCACGGATATCATCGGCTTGAACGGATGATGCGACTTCGTCGATGTAATCAGGATTGATCCAAACTCTGTTCTCTCCGCAGCCTAGAATTTTAGCAGCGAGACGTTTTTGATTCGTAAGTTGCATCAGACATTCCTCCTTCTGTTCAGGACACGTATGCCCAACTCATCGGCCCGTGCGTGAATGAACTCACGCTTTCGTCCACCGACAGTTCGGCCAACACGAGCTGCCTGAGTTTCAGGATCAATCGATTCCAAATCGTTGAGGTTGTGCACCATGACTTCTTGGAAACCAGATGGATGGAGACCTCGTGCTGCTGCTACTTTACCGTGGCCGACTCGCACGAGTGACCCTCGGTACTTGTAATTTCGACGTTGTTTGCTGTCCATACCGTGTGGAGCGCGCCATCCCGACCGGGACAATCGCTTGTAGCGGAACCATTCCGTACGTCGGAATGAAGGTGTTTTCTTCTTCTGCGCTGCACGGAGAGCAAGTGCTTCTTGAGTCGCTTCGTCGAGAACCGGTTTTTGTTTTGCAACATGACCTTCATCCTCGTCGTCATCCCAATCGTCATCGTCTTCAAAGAAGTCGTCTTCCTCTTCCTCAACATCGGACGATGCTTCCGTTTCTTCAACGGGTGCTTCGTCTTCACCTGCAGCCTCGATGAGGCGTTCGATGAGATCAGCCTTCTTCCCCGAAACAGGTAGGCCCTGCTCTCTGAGCAATTCCTTGAGTTCAGCTACGGTCATACCTTCGTAATCGTCTGCCATCCTTCATCACTCCTTGCTGAGACGGTAAATCCCGTCTTGAAATACCCGTCGATCTCGCTTCTTGACCGTTGTGCAGCGTTCGATATTTGCTGCAGTCTGGCCAACGAGTTCTTTATCGATCCCTGTCACCGTGACTTCTACCTTGTTGGTGACCTTTACATCAACACCAGGGAGAATGTCTGCTGAGCGTGGGACTTTTTCACCGAAGTAATTGTTGACGACGAAGTTTTGTCCTTGAACCGCCAATGTCATTGGGAAGTGAGAATAAAAGGCTTTCAAACGATAGGTGAAGCCTTCTGTTACACCTTTGATCATGTTGTTAAGGTGTGCATTCCAAGTACCTGCCAAAGCCTTGTCCTTACGACGTGGCAAATCGGTTCTTACGATGAGACCGCCTCCATCTTGGAACAGTTCAACTCGAGACGATGCAAAGGCACGCGAAAGCGTCCCGTTGGGTCCAGCTATGGTAACGACGCCATCTTCGCTGAGTGTGGCAGTTACGCCTTCAGGGATGGTTACGTTGTGTTCGATTCTGTCGATTTTTACCATATTTTCACCTCAGTACACATAGGCAAGCAGTTTGCCACCGATGCGAGCATCTTTCGCATCATAATGATTCATGACACCCGAATTGGTCGTCAAAATAAGAAGACCAAAATCTTGGGCTGGGAGATAGCGTGTCTCCCACTTTTCGAATTCCTGTCGTCGAACGCTGTGTCGTGGTTTTACAGTACCGCATCGATTGATGGTACCGCGTAGTTGCACAACAAAAGCGTCCCCTCGGCCGTTTTCAACACGTGAATACTCTCCGATGTAACCGGATGTCTGCATAATGTTGAGAACGTTACCAAGTAATTTGGAGGCCGGTGACAATTCGACATCGAATCGTCCAGCCTGTTCTGCGTTGTATATCTTGACAAGTGCGTCGTTTAATGGATCAAATTGCATTCATAATCACCTCAATTCATTTTCTTAAATCCTATCTCAGGACCAATGTCTCGGAAGCACTGACGGCATAGACGTAGGCCATGGCGTCGAATCAATCCACGTCGTCGACCGCATCGTCGACATCCAATCGTTCGTCCCATGTATTCTCCATGATCTCGTGCCATTTTCATTCCTCCATGATGTTAATTCCAAAGTTTGACTTGAACCATTCCATCGATTCTTCTCGAGAAACTGCATGGCTTTTACCGACTTTGCTTTTTGCCTTTCGACGACGACTGATACGGTGACCGGGTCGCTCAAGGACGACATTGATGTCCATACCGAAGATACCAATGTCTGGATCGTATTTTTGTTCAGGGAAATCGGTGTAATCTCTTATACCGAATGAGAGGTTGCCTTGCGCATCAAAATTCCAACCGGGTATCGTCTTGTCACGAACCCAAAAGGCGTTGGTCAAGAATTCCTTGATGGTGGCTTGGTCGCGCATGGTTGACCGGCAACCAATTGGCGCACCTTCGCGAACTTTGAGGTCACGATTTTGGATTCGGCCAAGTGTTCGCTGAGGGCGTACGCCCGTAACCATTTGAAGTACGTTTTCTGCATTAACGAGTCGATCGCCACCTTCACCAACACCGATGTTGACGCAAACCTTCGTGATGCGTGGGACACTCATTGGATTGACCGTTTCACTCAAGCCTTCACCTCCATGATTGGAACGCTTGCATCACCGACAACGAAAACGTTGACTTCGGTTGTACCAAAGTCATCGAACGCTACCTCGTTTGGCATGCTTGATTGCTTTACGATACGTTCCTTCATCGCAGCCATCTCACCAACGTGAGTCCCGCCAATAAGGTAACATCGGACACCTTCGACAAATGCGATGTGTTCGATGATTTTTTGATCGGGAAGAGCGATTTTCAACGAGTCTCCGGTCTTGTATTGTTCAGCTTCGTCGACGATCATGTTACGACCGTCGTGAAGATTGAGTTGGGTTTTCCCACCCTTGATGGTCGTTTTTCCTTCGATTCTTACAATTTTCCACGATGCCTCTTCTGAGGATATTTTGACATAACGAAGACGCCCATTGGCATCGAGCATGCAACGGAAGTTTTCATCCCCAAGCGTAAGAACGTCCATGAGACCAACGCCACGACGGGGGTCTTTGCAGACGCGTCCATCGACCTTTACCAGTTCATTGTGAACGATAAATCGCACCTCACGTGAGGTCTGAGCACGACCAAGGACATCTCGAACAATAAGGTTGACCGGCATGCAACGTTCAAGGCTGTGCCCGCCAGGACTTGGCCGAGTAACCCAGATGGTTGTCTTTCGTGGAAGAGGCCAGCTTCGCGGCATGGCCAATCGCTTCAAGTGACTGCTGCTACCCATATTCATCAACTCCTGTCCTCGGTTAACTTCTGCATTCGTATTCTGTCGGTCTCGTCAAGTTTGACGACCACAACGTTGGAGGCGTGAACCGGAACCGCCTCTTCTTTGTTATCGGACTTGGATTGTTTTGCCCCTTCGATAAGGATGCGACCATTCTTTGCATCAATACCGATTACAGGACCCGTCAATGGCTCAGCCTTTCGCTTGCCACCGTGGCGTTTACCTCCATGGGAGAAATCTCCTCGAATGACGCGCACGGTGTCACCAGCACGAACCGTGACGGATCGGACGCCTGCAAATCGTTCATCAGGCTTGTCGAGTTGCAATCGTGCCGATACTCGCTTGCGCTTGGTGTGCATGGAAGCATTGTACTGCTCCTTTCGTTGCTTTCCTGGTTTTCTTGACTTGACCATTTTTGTTCACCTCAGACGATTTGTTTCGCTGTTGCAGCGATACGAGGCCAGCGCTCAGCGGCCTCTCGAGAAACAGGTCCTTTGATATCAGAACCTTGGACTTCACCCTTGAGATTGGTAATAACGCAAGCGTTGTCTTCGAATTGAACCCATGTGCCATCGGCTCGCCTAAATGGACGACGTTGTCGGATGATGACAGCATTGAACATCTGACGGCGTGTGTCTGGAGTTCCTTTCTTGACAGAAACCTTGGTCATGTCACCTACGCCTCCGGATGGATATCGACGCATGGTACCACCGAGCTTGATGACGTTGACAATTTGCACAATCTTTGCACCGGTGTTGTCGGCAACATGCAATCGAGCCATCGTTGGTAGCCCACGTGTTTGTTTACCTGCAATACCGCGCATCAGGCTTCACCTCCTGTTTTTTCAATAACGCAAAATGAGACCGTCTTCGAAAGCGGTCGACATTCCATGACTCGGACGGTATCGCCAATTTCGACATCACCTATGCAACTTGGAAGATGTGCGCTGAGCGAACTTGTTCGCTTTTCAAACCGTTCGTACTTCTTCATGTAACGAACGTTGTTGCGTTCGATTGTGATGGTTTTCTGCATTCCAACGCCTGAAACAACACCTTCGAACATTTGTCCTCGTAGGCGCAGGCTTCCGTAGAATGGACAGTTTTGATCCCCATCCCATTCGCCTGTTGGTAATTTGACGTCTATTCCGATTTTTCGCATGTTCATGCCTCCTTGTATTTGCGGCTCATTCGATCTTCGGGGCGTTGCCGCAGAAACGACCCAGAAAGGACGGTCTTACCGTCATTGAGTGTGAATTGAATCGCTGCCTTTCCAAGAACACGTTCAAGACCGTTCTCGAGAATCGTCAGCGTATTTTGAGTCTCATCGATGACGTTGCCTGAGCGCCCGATGAGGGTTGGATCCGTGGAGTTTACAACGGTTAACGTTTGACCAATCCATGTTGTGTTCCATTCCGTCATTTATCTCACCTCCACATTGAATCCATTGTTTCGTAATACGTTTGCTGCTTTCTTTTTGTGATCTCCTTGAAGTTCAATGACTCGACCTTTTACCGTTCCTCCAGCAGCGCATTTGTTTTTGAGTAGTTTTGCTAATTCGTTGATGTCTATGGCAACGTCGTCAATTCCTTCCACTTTTGTTACGATTTTTCCGTATCTCCTTCTATCGGTGGACAAGATTGCTCGTTGTTGTTCTTTTGCAATTTCTTGGCAGATGCATAGTTCGTCAGGTAGACCACATACACCACAAATTGCTGCCATAGTTGTTCATCACCTCGTATTTTTTTCAGTTGTTCCCTAGATGGGTTTTGATTCGCGCAATGCTTCTTCGGGTTGCCTTGTAGGCGCCCATGTTGGAAGGCGTACCACCAAGTGCTTTCTCTGCTTGCAATTGAAGAAGTTCGTCCTGTAATTCCAACAAGCGAGCCTCGAGCGCTTCGCGACTCATAGCGAGAATATCACGGTTTCGAACATGGCTCATTCTTCCACCTCTTCTGGAACTTCTTCTCCGGCATCTTGATTTTCAGCTTCACGAATCTTCAGTTCTTCATCCGAGAAGATCGAGATTTCGTGCGGAAGTCGGGTGTTGGCTCGCATAATCTCAACCGTAACGCCGATTGTACCGAGTTTACGGACTGCCACTGCGTAGCCCTTATCCATGTGCTGCAATGCGGTTTCACCGCAATACTTGACGTGACCCATAATGAACTTCTGGGTTCGGTTTCGAGATCCTGTAAGTTTCCCAGCAACGGTGACGATTACACCTCGTGCACCAGCCGACATGATGTTCTCTGCAGCGCTGTTTCCTGCACGGCGGTAGTACCAACCTCGCTCAAGAGCAGAAGCAATTTTTTCCGCCATGACCTGTGCGTTGAGTGTTGATTCTGAAGATTTGATTTCTTCCACCTTGAGTTGGGGTTCGAACAGATCGAATTCACTCTTCAAGCGACCCTCAAGTTCTTTGATGATCTTTCCTTTTCGTCCAATAACAAGACCTGGGCGCTCAGCGTGTACGGTAACTTCGGTACCGTTCGGTGTTCGCTTGATATCCAATCCACCAAAACCAGAGCGTTTTGTGTTCTTCATCAAGAACTCCTTGACGAGATGTCGCTCAACGTTGCGATTGACAATTGCTTTGATTGTACTCTTTTTACCTGCCATGATCAATCACCTCAGAAGTCGTCCTCCAACTCGTCATCAGTTGCGCTGAAATCCTCAAGGAACAATTCGAGATTCACTTGGTAATGGTTGCTTGGTGTTGCACGACCACGCGCCCTTGGAATCCATCCCCGTCGAATCTGTCCTCGGTGGGCAGCAACGTGGGTAATCTCCATGTCTTCTGGTTCGACATCATCGTATTGATGGCGTGCGTTTTCCATTGCGCTTTGTATAAGTTTGATGAATGCGCGACTTGCCTTCACTGGGTAACGACCAGGTCCAACCTTTCCTTTCCTGTGACCCACCATTGAGGGTCCAGAACGCTTTCGACGTTTGTTGCCGCTCCCCAATCGATAAGGTACTGCGGTTGCTTTCCTGCGAATGTCCGCTCGATCTGAATCGATCAAGAGAACCTCGTTGAGGTAGTTGATTGCTCTGCCAGCCGTCATGCCTTTGATGGCTCGAGCGACTTCAAAACAGTGCTTGACGTGCATGTCGACGTTGACAGCACGAGCTGTTGCGAGTCTGCTCCCTTGGAGAAGTTGGGTGTATCCACGCTGTGGAAGTTGTCGACGCTTTGTTCGACGGTCCATGTTTCGTTTGTTGCTCATTGTCTTCACCTCACTTCAATGGTACGTGCTTTGACGAACGGGTCGCACCAACACCCGGCCCACTGTGAGCTACACCACGGCGCGTGATCGCAAACTCACCGAGATAGTGGCCGATCATTTCAGGCTTCACACCAACTTCAACGAAGTTTTGACCGTTGTGAACTGCGA
>PBSP01000068.1 GCA_002726845.1 Methanobacteriota archaeon
AGAAAGTACACGTAGATTTCGAATTCGAAATTCGCCCTCCACTCCCTCGTCATGGCACACAACTCGAACGTTTGGAAATTGTTTCAACATTGCTTCTGCAATCTCTTTTTCGTGTTGGAATAAGGCATCAGGAACCTTCACAAGCAAAACATCGCCTTGAATTTCAAAGGATTGCGGTAGAATTTTCATTACTTCACGTTGTAATTCTGGTGAAAGGTGGTCCCAGTAATGGCGCGTGTGTTTTTCACTGCGTTCAAGTTCCACAAAAGGGAGTCCTTCCCAAGAAGCATCCTCTGAACCAGGGGCTGCTGAATTTAACGGAATTGCGGAATCGTCGTCAACGGGGATTACCCGATATCCGCTACCGTACCATCCTCTGGCTTTGCAAAACTCAATCCACATTGTCGTTTGAGGACGCGGTACCCTCAAATGACGCATAGCCCTCGGAGACATATCGCAAGTATGAGGTTTGAGGATGACCGAAGGAAATGATACCGGTTTCGCCCTCATAGGAATCGGCCCCGGCAGCGTAGGGGGCATGACACTCGATGCGCTCAACATCGCCAAGAAAGCCGACGTCCGCCTTTACGAAGCCTACACCGCACTTTGGCCGGATGAGGAGTTGTCTAAACTGGAAGCGGAAGTTGGGCCCATCGAACACATCATGCGGCCTGCAGTAGAACACCCTGAGGTTTTGTTTGAACAGGCGCGAACGCAACTCATTGCCATTCTCGTTGTTGGTGACCCAATGCAAGCGACAACGCATATTGATTTTCAACTCCGAGCTGAAGAGGCAGGAATACCCGTTGCAGTGGTGCATGGGATTTCCATCACATCGTTAACACCTGGAGCAACCGGTCTGTCCGATTACAAATTTGGGCGGCCCACCACATTGACCTATCCCTACGGTGATTGGATCGCAACTTCGCCACTCGAAGTAATGCTGCGCAATCAAATGCAGGGCTTGCATACGCTGGTTTTGTTTGATTTGGACCCTACTGGAGCAGGAACTGGCGGCCAGCGTCCGATGCAACCCAGCGATGCACTGGCCTCCATTGAAGCAATGATGAAAAAATTGGGCGATTCCGAAGTGGGGGTTGAAATCAAAAATCAGGCTGCAACGCTTCTCGACTCAGACATCGTTCTCTGCTCTGACTTAGGGACCAGCGATGCATACATGAAAACCACAACCATCGGAAATCTTAGTACGATAACAGGCGGGAGATTGAATTGCATGGTCTTCTTGGCCGATATGTCGGAGATGGAACAAAAAGCCGTATCCCGATGGAGTTGATCGAATGAGTGAAGGAATTGATGCCGAGTTGTTGGACGACAATTCTCCATCGTTTCTTTCTCCACTTACCCATTTCAAACTTCGAATGATTTCTTTAGATTGGGTGAAAGAATTCTCGGTAAGAAAGTTGGTGTATTCCGCATCCGTTCTTTACCTTGTGTGGGTGTTTGCCAAGCACGGGGTCAAAACCTTGCTCATTACGGAGAAATACATACCAGTTGCAGAGGTTATTTTCCCATCTGGGTGGGGTCCTGCTGTTTTGGTTCTGGTAGGTATCGTTGATCTTACCGTTGCTTGCTTACTGCTGTTCCGCAATCAGCCTTGGGTACTTCTCTACGCAGGAATGTATCCATTCATACCGCTCACGCTTACCTACGTCGAGACCGGGGAGTTGGAGATGTTTGGGAAATTGCAAATTCTGGCACTTGCCCATTTGGCTCTGTTTACTGCACCGGCTAAGGAGAGTTTTTACAATGCAATCCAAAACAACCCCGCATACACGCCAGTAAAAATCATTACTGCAGCAAGTGTTACTGTTTTGGGGCCTCCTGCAATGGTTGGCATGGTCTACGCACTTCCTGATGCAACAAACTTCGGTGTTTTGATTTCGTTTCTCGTTTTCCTCGGATTTTTTGCTGCTGTTGGTCTTGCGAGCATGTTTGTGAAAACGGACACAACCGACGATTATTTGGTCGCTGGAAGAGGAATGCACCCTGCTCTAGCCGCACTCTCTGCGGTGAGTACCTGGAACTCCGGTTACATGTTCATCGGATTTATTGGCTTCATCTACCTTATGGGCTATTCAGCAATCTGGATTGGCCTCATATCTACAATAGGGCAGTTGGTTGCTTGGGCTTGGTTGTACAAATTCATCCAAACCGAAGGAAACAATCGGAACGTGCGCTCACTCTCTTCACTGGTTGCTGAAAAAGCGGGTGCTCCAGAGGCAAAGCTTGCAGCAATCCTTTCTGTCTTTTTCCTGGCGATTTATGCGGCTGCTCAATTGACTGCCGGAGGAAAAGCACTCTTTGTCATGCTAAACTGGCCAGAACTGGTTGGCATCCTCATTGGATTCGTGCTCGTCGTCGCCTACTGTTATGCCGGTGGCATTCGAGCCTCTATTTGGACAGATGCTGCGCAATCGTGCGTAATGATTCTCGGATCGGTTATTCTGTGCTGGGTTGCACTTGGCGAGGTTGGAGGATTCTCCGGAATGCAAAGTGATCTGAAGTCGCAAAATCCAGCACTCGTCAATTTCCTGCCTGCCGATATTTCGCTGGGCATTTCACTGTACATGCTCGCCTTCTTTTTGGGAGGACTGGGTGTCGCTGGGCAACCTCAAGTGGTTTCTCGGGTTATGACGTTGAAAACGGACAAAGATCGCAAGCAAGCGATGGTTTGGTTCTTTGTCTGGCAAACCCCTTTTATCGCCTTGATGTTCTTTGCTGGTCTTGCCAGTCGTGTGCTGTTCACCGACGGAAACTTCGACGCCGAATTGGGTCTTCCAGTTCTGGCAATGGATACACTACCTGCACTCGGTGCAGGGATGATTCTCGCGTCCATCTTTGCAGCGACCATGTCTACCGCAGACAGTCAAGTGCTTGCCTGCACGGCTGCAATCACCGACGACATCAAACCGGAATGGCGAGAGGATCACAAAACCACAAAGAAGGTCACGCTTTACGTTGCTGCAGCTGCAACCCTCATTTCAATTGCAGGCCTCTACGTTCCTGGCGGCGACTCGGTGTTTACGCTCGTCGTGTTGGCCGTCTACGGGCTTGGCGGTACCTTCGTACCTCTCCTCATCATTCGTTGGGCAGGATACAAGCCGGACACATATCATTCCATCGTGATGATGATATCAGCGTTTTCTGGAGTCATTGTTTGGACCTTAACTGGATTGGCCGAAGATGTGTTTCCGTCCGTTCCGGGTGTCGGCGCAGCATTCGTTGCGCACTTCTTGATGTGCGCCTTCCGCAACGACTCTGACTCTGCTGCACTTGGAAGATACTCAACCCACCCCTCCCTAGGAAAAAAGCAGGTCGCCGGATTTGGCATCGCGTTGCTCATGTTAGCAGGCGGGGCTGAAGTTGCCTACGCATTGAATGCGCCAGACAGCTCAGAAAGCGATTCACCCGATGTTGTAGGCACTTATCAGGTGGAAGGATCCTATGAGTATAACCGAATTGCATCAGGAACTGAACTGATGCAGGATGGTGAGCAGGTCATGGTTAGCGGGGCTCCAGATGCAATTGACTTTGATGCGCGCAACATCATCGGTTTTGCCTTTAACATCGCTCATGTTGACAACGAGCAAGCCTGCGATCCGCTGGCGACGACCGAAGATGATGAGGTTGGTATAAACGGAGGTATCGACGACCAATTTGTCACAAACAGCAGTACTGGAGCGTTGATGAGTACTGAAATATTCTGGGTCGATACTTCGATTCTTGGAAGCACAATAGAAGACTCAAGAGCCAGTATTAACAACACGCTGGCGGGTGGTGAAATCGGTAATGGAGCGTACGAGTTTGAAATAAATCTGTACGTGAACAGCGGCAATGGATTAATTTGCTCAAACGGTGATAATGATGAGTCCATTGATTGGAGCATTGATCTGATTGAGCTCAAGCACACACTTACTGAAGTTAAATCGTAAACTTCTGAGCTTCTCTTGCAACCTTCCACCCGGCTTCGATAACCGTTTGATGCTCCTGACTAGCTTCATTGTGCAATGGGTTGGTGTGATTGAGATGAGTAAAATAAATCTCTGGATCGGAGTCTTGTCGGACTCCTAGACGTGCTAAGGATTCCTGAACGGTCGGGTGCGGTACTTCTTTCATGTCTCGTTTCATCAGTTCATCACCTGACCAAAACGTTGCGTCAAGGAAGGCCAAATCAACTTCAAACTTCTTCAAGAATTCCCGAATTGATGAACAATCATGCGCAGCCAGCGTTTCATCCCATGAGTCGTGATCGGTCATGAACAAAACCGATTTTCGTTTTCCACGTAGGATAAGAGCATGTACATCGGAAAGTTCTGCTCGATGAGGGACTGGTATGAATTCAACAATCAAGTTGTCAAATTCGATACGGGGGAACGTACCAAATTTGAACACACCTTGTTGGAGGAGTTGATTCCATGCAGGAGTTGATCGAATCAGGTTTTGCATCGACGGACTGCAGTGAAGCTGAATGTTTTGAGAAGACATAGTTTCTCGGCCGAACAAACCCATTCCATCGACATGGCCAAGATGTGCATGGGTTATGAACAAGTGATCGATTTCAGAAACCCCGAAAATGCGGAGTTGGCGACCAAGGTCTCGCGTTGCTTCGAACAAGATGGTTTTTCCTTCATCGGTTTTGATACCCAAAGAAACCGGACTTCTGATATCCTCTGAGTTGAGGTCCCTGCAGCACAACCTGACACATCCCGGTTGGGGGCGTCCCCCGTCTTGGGCAATACCGAGTACCGTCACGACGGCCATGAAGAGAGGAAGGGCTCCTGCATCATAGACATATTTGGGGGGAAGACCTCAAGCGAGACCTCGGGTTGGAGGGGAATGACGGGCTTATGGCACGACCTGCACAAGTATCCTTCCCTGGCCAAAAACAGAGGATGCGTATGCGTGGAACAAAACACGCGAATGATGCCACAGCTAAGCGAATTCGACGTCAGTTGCGTCACCTCCTTGACGATCCAAAGGCATATCTTCCAACGATGGTGTGGAAAGGAAGGCTTAGTTGGGGGCGCCGAGATCCTGTCACCAAAACCTTGCAAGATTTGAATAAAATCGTTGCAAAAAAAGACGATGTAAAGTGGCTTTCAAAGCGAATGCTAGCCAAGCGTGGAGATCCGGTTGGTAAAGCGTTTGCAGGGTCTTTGCATGCAGCGCACGATGAGGAGATTTCCCTCGTTGGTAATTTCAAATCTCCAAATTTTGGGTCGGGTTCGTTTATTCGTCGCGGCGATGGAAAGCAGGGATATCTGGCTGGATTGCAGAACCACCAGAATCTTACATTGCGAATGCTGCCTTGGGAAGAACACGCTCGAAAAGGCATGTATTTTTTCTCATGGGATGGTGGCTTTGTCTGCACTGGACCGAACCCTACGCCTCCTGAAGGCTGGTTGGAAAACGTGCTTGAACGCTCTCGGTTTGATTTTAGACACGAGAACATTGACGGAGTAGATGTGCATGTTGCTGGTGAAATCCGGGCGGAAGACGTCCTCAACAGTGCTCCTTCAAATCAAGGCTGGGTCCGATTAATGTTCAAACATGGACCCATCGTTGGTATTGATTTGCAATCGCTCAAAGCGACGAAAGAAAAACAGAGCGCATTCGTTCACCACCTTGCTCTTTCAATGCTACCGCCTCTACTGACCTCAATTGTCGATATCGACGCCATGTGGGTCCCCAATGGATGGGATGCAAACGAAAGTCTTCCGCAGGGAGCAGTAGATGGATTAAACAAAATCATGACCGGGTGGCATGGATTAACAATACCGGAAGGAAATTTGACCGGTGCATGCAAGCGAGCTGTTCTTGACTCCCTTGATCACGGCTTATTGATAGGTGCATCTTGGACCGAGGGGAATTCAATCGATGAAATCCTCACTTTGTTGCAGGATGTAACCGGAAGTGAAGACGAAAAGCAGTTGGCCGCCGGTGTGCTCCTCGACGCACTGCATACAAGACATGAAGGAATCCGGATTGATTCACGGGGAGGAATTCAAGAGGTTGAAAGCCAGATTGTGGAAGTCATGGAAGGCGCAAGTCTAACCGATGCAGTCAATGCACTTTGGTTGGATCACGGTCGAGCCGGACTTGAATTCATCGGTATTGAAGGTGAAGAAGCACAAATCATTTGGGAACAACAATCCAAGAAACCCAAACCCCTCAAAACATTCCTCAAAGGTTTGGGTTCATCGCGAAAGAAAGCCCAACAAAAAGCCAAATTTCCTTACCGCATTGGCGCCCTCACGGGTGCTGTCGGAGCGATTTACGATCTTATCTTAACGGGATTAATCGAAGGGCCTGGAATTGCGGAACGTCAAGCAACCTCACGCCATGATGATATCGATCAAGCTGCTGCAAGTTGGGCTTGGTTGCGAGCAGCAAATCGTTCAACTGGGCAAGAGTGGCACTTTGAATCCCTGGCTCGCGACAGAGGGGGTGCGTGGATGGAAGCGACTATGAAACTGCTCGATGCAGGAACAAATCTTCTCAACTCCGAGTCAGCAACGAATACAGAATTTGTTGAAGCACTGAAATCACTGCACAAATCAACAGGACAGCAAGAGCCGTTGCCCAATCACGACAACGCTTGATTTAGGTCTTCCCAGAGATCTTCAACGTCTTCAATACCTACGCTGATGCGAACGTACCCTGGTTCAATACCTGCAGCAATCCGTACCTCAACAGGCATGGCCATGTGACTGGAGGTGGCGGGCACCTCGATCAGAGATTCGACGCCCCCCAGAGAGGTTGCTTCGTAAAACAAGTCCAGCTTGGACATGAATTCCATTGCACCATCGTCGCCACCTGCCACAACGATTCCAAGCATGCCACAGCCTCTGGGAACGACGCGCTGTGCGACCTCATAATCGGGATGTGATGGTAACGTTACGTGTTGAACACGTACCACCTTGGGGTGATCAAGAAGTCGCTTTGCAAGTTCAGCTGAGTTGGAAGTTATGAGAGGCATTCGCGCATGAAGGGTTCGCATTCCACGCTCAAGCATGTAACAGTTGTGAGGGTCCGGTGCGCCGCCAAAGTGAACACGTCCTTTGAAAATCTGGGCGATAAGTTCCTTTGAGCCCACGACAGCCCCTCCGAGAAGGTCGGAATGACCGCCAAGAAACTTCGTTGTTGAATGAATCACCAGGTCAGCGCCCATGCTCAGCGGCTGACAACCCCATGGCGAAGCAAAAGTATTGTCGACAATAACCAGGAGATTATGACGTTTCGCAACCTCGACCATCGCTGGTATATCGCAGACTTTCAGATTGGGATTGGTAATGGTTTCAATGTACAAAATCTTCGTATTGTCTTGAACTGCTGCTTCGTAGGATGATGGATCGCGTATGTCTGCCATGGTTGTTTCAATACCAAGGCGCGGCAACTCTTCGGTCATCAATCCGTAAGTTCCGCCATAAACGTCGGCCGATGCTACGACGTGATCGCCTTGATTGAGAAGCATCATCAGTGTGGTTGAAATCGCTGCCATACCACTTGCGAATGTTTCAGCATCCTCTCCACCTTCCATTGCACAGATTTTCTGAGCAACAGCATCTGAATTCACAGAGGAGAGGCGGGAATAAAGCAGTGTATGCTGGGCTCCTGCTGCCCATCCTGCGTAGCGCTCCTCAGTCAGTTTGTAAGTTGAAGAAAGAAAAATTGGAGTGTTTACTGATTCACCGATGTGATTGGTCCCTGCATGCACGTTTTTCGTTGCATCGCGATGATTCTTGTGTTCTGCCATAGGTCCGCCCAAAAATTCCTCGTCGCTGACAGGCCTTGAACGATGTGCTACTTTTGAATGGATTATTCTTCCTCAGCCTAATTAATTAAAACCGTTTTTGGGGGTTGCTGGACTGGCTTCTCATCGGCAGTGGCCCCTTGATTCTCACGTAACTCAACCATGAGATTTCCAGCCAGCAAAGCACCGCCTCCTACAGCAATCCATGCTGTCCACGTTGTCATACCCAATTCAAGGGCAAAGACCGTTGTCCAAACCGGTTCCAGGGCATAGATAATGGCAGCTTGAACTGGATGGAGGTAGCGTTGAAACAAATTCAGCAAAAGCAGAGCAAACAGTGAACCGATCAAGCCCAAGCAGAGCAGCGGGATGACAACCCCTTGAACACTAACAATAGACAGCGCATCGACGGTCGACGTCCCGCCACTCAGAAATGCTACAATGATGCTGCCGAAACTGACGACAAGGAACGATGTTCCTGTCACTCCAATCGGGTTCACTTCTTGGGTAATCTTCTGTGTGAAGAGAATGTGCAATGCGAAGAAGAAGGCACAAATGACTGTCAGAATTTCACCTAAACCCCATGACAAGTGAGGGGGGCCTTCGATGAAACCCGCTCCAAACGTAGCAAGGGCAACGCCAAGAATCATAGTTCGGGTAACACGTTGCCCGGTTATTTTAGTAGTAATCAGTGCTGTAAAAACGACGTAAAGCGAGGTTAAAAACGCTGATGTTGAGGGATTTATTGAATCAAGTCCAATCATCTGAGTTATGAATCCAATGAGGAGAATTCCTCCAAGAATTGCCCCCCCTTTCCACAACTCTTGATCGAAAAGTGCTTTTCGAGCCTCTTGTGATATCAAAATAAGTGCGACAAAGGCAATGGCAAAACGCGCACCAACAAGGATGGCGACAACAGGGATTCGGCCGTAAGCTTCGATTTCAGGTTGAATTGCATTCATCGCCTGTTTCATCCAAATAAACGTCGCACCCCAAGCGAGCGTGACCGCCAGAAGGCCCCAAGTTGCCTTCTGCCGGGATGTTGCTTCCATATGTTGCCTGCTCCATTCACAGTGCATAGTGATGATGGTCGTTCAAGAAGCCTCAAAGGGCACCAACAAGTGGTTCATACATGGCGGCTTGGGATGAGCCAATAGAGACTGGCGATGTTCCCGATTCGGGATCCGCGTTTGACGCTATTGTCGTAGGAGGCGGTCCCGGAGGCTGCTCAGCAGCAGGATACCTAGCTATGGCTGGAAAAAAGGTTCTGCTCATCGAGAAAAGAGTGTGGCCGCGCGACAAAATATGCGGTGATGCTGTCGGAGGAAAATCGCTTTCTCACGTCAAGGCTTTAGGTGTGAAAGAAACCCTTGAAGAAACGCCGCATTTTCGTGTAAACGGCATTCGTTTCTCCAGCCCGAATGGAAATGAAGTCAGGGTTCCGCTACCTGAAGAAGACGTTGCCCGGCTCGAGGCAGGTTATGCCCTCCCACGACAGCAATTCGATCACTTGCTCTTCAGCAGAGTGCAAATGCTGGTTCGTGAAAGCGGGGGGTTTGTCATTCAAGATGCGTCAGTAAAAACACTGCTGTACAACGGCGATGACGATCCTGGTAAAGGATCCAAATCAAAACGGAAAGCGACTGGTGTGGAACTTACGCTCGGAGGACGCGACGGCACCACAATGCAATATCACGCCCCTGCAGTTGTTGGTGCCGGAGGATACCGTTGCCCAGTTGCAACCTCACTTGTCGTTGATACGTATCAAGAAACCTTGGTCGATCCAAAACATTACTGCGGGGGTTACCGAGAATACTGGGACGGCGTAAAAGGCTGTGAATCCAACATCGGCGACATAGAAATTCATTTTGTTGATACGATTATTCCGGGTTACTTCTGGATTTTCCCAGTCGGGGAAGGAAGGGTCAATGTTGGGTGTGGAATGGTCATGCATTTGATGGATAAACAATCAAAGA
>PBSP01000069.1 GCA_002726845.1 Methanobacteriota archaeon
CCCGTTATCGTGCAACAAGGACAAATGATGGGTGGACAAATGATGGCAGGTCAAATGCCGATGCAACAAATGCCTGCACAACAGATGCCGATGCAACAAATGCCTGCACAACAAATGCCTGCCCAAACAACGGCTCAACCGTTTGAATACGAACAGAAGTGATTACTCCTCTTCGTCTTTGTAGAGCAAGATGTTGCATGCGGGGCATGCAAACGATGTTGGGCGATCCCCATCAAGTTCGGTGATCGTTCCGCACGGTCCACAAAGAATGGTGGTCTTCTTCGGCTCGTCGATGGTGACGTCAACCCTGTACATGATACGGTTTGCATCTGGTAGTTGTTCTGCACTCGGTGTCCATGCTGCAATGTCCTGTTCGCTCATTGTGCGTTGACTTGAAGTGCTCATTCCAATGAGGAACAGAAGAACCCCTGAGATTCCAATAACCGCTCCCATTGAAAGAATTCCTCCAACGGTCAGAAATGCTCCTGAAGCGATGCAAATCATGCCGGAAAGAATCAGATTCTCTCGCACGTTGCGAACCACGTTTCTCACCTAGTTGAGGACGTTTGCGAGTGTTTGAGCAACCCGATCGATTCCATGCAATGGCATCGCACACAATCCGATTCGAATGCCACCGCGAAGGGGTACAAGGTAGACGTGGTGCTGTGCGCAAGCCTCAGTGATGCTTTCTGGATTCTCATGTTCAAGCCATGCAAAGAATCCATCGTGTGTGGGATTGATAGGAACATCGTACTGCTTGCACGCTTTGACAAAAGCATCGCGTCGATCCGTTAGCAGACCTTGCAAGCGGTCGCGCTCTTCCGACCATGCCTGAGCAGTCTCCTCATCGCTGTGAAGTTGCGATGCTGCATGCTGGAGAACTCGTGGTGCAGCAGACCAGGTTTGACGACCGGTTGTTCCAAAGATGTCACGCAATCTTTCGATAACGGATTGGTCGGGGTGAATTCCAATCAACGCTCCCGTGCGCAATCCGTATGCGGTGTGTGATTTGGAAAGTGACAGTGCGTATGTAATGAGAAAATTCTCTGGCCACGGTGTTCCATCATCCATGGTGTCCTTGATGGTTTGACCCCAACCATGGGGCTCATTGGCATAAAGGCTGTATGCTGTATCGAGAAGAAGCGTATGACCAACATCCGGATGCTTTGAAGCGCTGGCCATCATGATGTCAAGAGCGGCTCTACGACCTTTTGGCGTCATGGTTAATCCGGTTGGGTTGTGCGCAGGATCGTTCAACCAAACCATGACTGTATTTTGCTTCTGAGCAAGTTCCTCAACGGTCTGTTCAAAGGCAGCATCAGCGAAGAACGGAAGTTCGTTTCCTTCGTCAGGAAGAAGTGGCCACGTCGCCATTTCCAAACCGCATCCAACGAGGAAACCAGCATAAGGTCCCCAGTGACGCTCGCGTAGAAGAATTGCATCTCCACGCTCGCAGAGGTTGTTCGCCGCTAGGAAGAGGGCTCCTGAACCACCAGGTGTTGCTGTTGAAACAAAATGGAATCCAAGTTCTTCAAGTTCACTGCGGTGGTCGCCGAGTGCGAGGGATATGCTCAAATCGAGAAAATCCGGTAGTCCCTTCAATGGAGCGTAGGACGCGAACTCGACAGGGGGTGCCTTACGCAACATTTGGTCAACGACATCGTTGATTGCAAGGCTTCCATCATCCTCGAGAAGCAGTCCTGCAGTTCCGTTAATCGCATCATGACCGTCTTCCAAAGCCTGAAGATATCTCGCATACCATCCAAAAATTGTATCGTTTCCACGACGAGTTGAAGCGAGTGCATTAACAAGTGTAGCTCCGGCTGATTCGTCCATAACCCACCTAAGCGGGTTTCCCTCTTGACTTTGTGGGGTTGAACCGTTTCCTTCATGAAGTGGATGAGAATGGAACGACAAGGCCAACGTAGCATAGCTGGTAGTGCGCCTGATTTGTAATCAGGCGGTCGGGGGTTCGAGTCCCTCCGTTGGCTCCACCAACCCATCGAACAAGAACGCTCAAACCGTTGAAGCGTCTGGTTGCATCATGAGCGCTGCTCGTCTCGATGGAAAAGCATGTGCTGAAGACCTAGAACAGCGTCTTAAACAACGCATTGCAGAGTGTTTGGTTCAGCCACATCTTGCTGTAATCATTGTCGGTGATGACCCTGCTTCTCACGTTTATGTCAACAACAAGATCCGCTCCTGCGAACGTCTAGGTATTCGTTCCACACACATTGAATTGCCAGAGGATACCGATGAATCCGTTGTTGCTGAGCACATACGTTCCATGAACGCGCAAGAAGATCTGCATGGGATTTTGATACAATCTCCGTTACCGAATCATATGGATGAGGAATCGTTGACAGAGTTGATTGATCCGCGAAAAGACGTTGATGGATTTCATCCAGTCAATCTCGGTCGCTTGGTTCAAGGACGCAGCGATGGAATGGTGCCTTGTACGCCTTCAGGCGTCATGGAAATGCTGCGATGGGCCAATGTTGACTTACGCGGGAAAAAAGCTGTGGTGTTGGGTCGTTCGTTCAACGTAGGTATGCCGCAAGCTCTGTTGTTGGCCGCTCGTGGAGCGGATGCAACGGTTACAGTTGTTCACTCGCGCACGAACAACCCACAAGCAGAATGTCTCCAAGCAGATGTGCTGGTAGCGGCCGTTGGCAGACCTGAAATGGTCAAACCCGATTGGGTAAAAGAAGGCGCTGTCGTTGTCGATGTTGGCATCAACCGCGTAGAGGATTCAACGAGAGAACGTGGCTGGAGACTTGCCGGTGATGTTCATCCTGATGTTGCATCGGTTGCCTCACTCGTATCACCAGTCCCTGGTGGTGTTGGTCCGATGACGGTTGCTATGTTGATGGCAAATACGGTCACAGCTGCTGAACAATTAACCCTGTCTTGATGTGATTGAAATGGAGCAACGTGCACCTCGTACTGCAGCGTTTGCAACCACAGTGGCGACGATGTCTCTCATTGGTTTACTCGGAAACGCATTTCTTGGAAAATACCCCGGTCATGCAGGTGAGCGTGTCTTGCTCGTTCCTTTGTTTAACGGCTTTCTTTCAGGTTCAGAGCAAAACTTCTGGGCGTCGACAGGATGGTCACTTCAGGAATGGATTTGGCTTTCATTGACCGTTTGTCTCGGATTGCTTGCAGTTTGGGGACGAACCGAGCGTCAAGTACCTGAACTTCCGAGCAACCGTAGTGTTGCTGAACAGCTTGCTGATTTCGAATCGAGAGAAACCGTTGTTGGAGTCCGTCAATCCGCATCATCTGCACAAGCTACGTCAAGCATCATCTCTTCCATTCTTGGTGAAAGCACATCCGTTGATGTGAAGCAAGTGGAATCCGCACAAGCTCTCCTGTCAAGCGGTGAATTGGGTCGTAATACTGCAACGACGGTATCCGACCGCAACACCACCATCGAATCGAGGACATTTGAATCCGATGTGCATCCGCAATCAGAAGAAGAAGTGGTTCAGGAGAATCGTGATTTTGTCACCAACGGCCCATCGCATGTCCCACTACCCGATGCGATCAACGCGGAAACACCAATGCAACAATCGGTTGAAGCGTTTGTTTCCGATGGACCTGCACATGTCCCTCTTCCCGAGTTGCCTCAACTGGGTGACGATGGTCCATCAGATGTCCCAGACATGCTTGATTTGGATGATTTGTTTGAAGCAAATGAACGTGTTCCAGACATGCCTGACTTGGATGATTTGTTTTGAAATCAAGAGGAGAGGTTGAAAAAAGGTAGTGGTTGGTATTGGTATGATGTGGAGTTCCTCATTCGACTTGCACTGCCACACCACGCACAGCGATGGTGCGCTTTCTGTAGAGGAACTTGCTGATGCAATGGCAATGCAACAGGTCCGCGTGTGGTCGATAACCGACCACGATACAATCGCAAGTTGGGACGAGGCTAAAGTTGCCGCAAAAAAACACAACATGAGGTTCATCCCAGGCGTTGAGTTAACTTGTGATGTTGGCTTGCCGTCAGATGAAGACGTACTCAAAACGAAGGGTTTGAGCAGAGCAGCCTCCTCATGGCATCTTCTCGCATACTTCCCTTACGATCCAATACCAGAAGGTTTGGAAAAATTCTGCGAATGGCTTTCACCGTTGCGAGACGATCGTGTACCAAGGATGCTCGAGATGATTGACAAAGTCAACGGTTTTGGAATGCCTCTCAATCCAGATGACGTCCTGTCTAGGGCTGAAGGAAGCGTCGGGAGGCCGCATCTTGCAGAGGCAATGGTTGATGCTGGTCATGTCGAATCCGTAAACGAGGCTTTTGAGAAATGGATTGGTGACGGAAGGCCATGCAATGTTGAGCGGCCAAAACCTTCGATTGCTGATGTTACCGCACTTGTCCATGCTGCTGGCGGAATAACATCCCTTGCTCATCCTCGATACTATGGAGTTGATTATGAAACCCTTATCCAGCATCTGAAAGCATCAGGAGTTGATGCTGTTGAGGCCTTCCACCGAAGTCATACGGATGACGACCGTCATCGACTCTGGAATCTTGCAAAGCACTACGGTCTTGGTGTAACCGTTGGTTCGGATTTTCACTCGTTTGAGCGAGGCCATCGACCAGGAAACATGCCCGTCGTAGTCAAGAATTTGCCCGAACTGATCGCCTCGGAATGACTCGATGCAACACCAACGAAATTTCAAACAGCAGAATGACCGGTAGGGATACCAAGAAAAGTGACAGCGGATCCGGAGGCGAGAAAATTGCTCCCATTACAAATGCAGCAAACCAGATGTGTTTGCGGTACACGGTCAGTTGTTTTTCATCGACCATGCCCACGCGTAACGCCAGTAATGTGACGACAGGTGCTTGAAATCCAATAGCGCTGGCAATGCACAAGTTGAGGATGAATCCAACATAGGCTCCAAGCTTCCAGTTGGGTTCTAATCCTGCCTGCTTTGCATCGGTGCTGAGATATTCAAACAACATCGGCGTCAGCAATTCCCATGCATATAAAATTCCGAAAAGGGCAAGCATGAGGCTTGAAATCACCGAGAAAACGAAGGAAAAGCCCGGTCTTGGTAGTCGGAGATTCAACTCGTTGAATCGTTCGATGACGACGGGATGACGTACTCCTCGGAGTGTGGTTTCACCGATTAAAAACAACAAAGCAAGCAGCAATCCGAAACTTGCCGAAAGCTGTATTTGTAGCATTAGAAATTCTACGGGCGATGTGACAATGACATCAACATTATTTGGTGCTTGATCGACCAACCACGCCACGATTGACTTTGCAATAGGGAACCCAACGACAAGCCCGGTAAGAAACAGGCCAAACAACACCATTGCCCGTTTTCTCAAATGTGCACGAGCTGAATTCAACAGTTGTCCGCCAGGTGAATCCATCAATTCAGAGACGGCCTCTTCCAACGATGGTGAGGACGCCATGTTCATCGCAAGGGTTGGTTCTCAAAAAGTACATGCTTACTCTTCTTCCCATGTGTGTGATGGACGGGCATCGTAATAGGGTCGACCGTTTTTGTTCAGGCGGTACAATCTGTAAATGACAAAGCCGGTGATGTAAAGCGACGAAAGTGAAAGTGCGACGGCTTTTGTCATCGAGTTGTCAGAATCCTCGTAATGCGATACAACTTGGACTTCAAGCGTCCCTTCATCTCCAGCATGATGCAAGAAAATGAAGGTATAGACATAGGGTGAATTCAGCTTGAGATCGATACTCTCATTCGGGAGAAGAGAAGCTGTACACTCCACTTTTTGCGTGCAATGATGTTCTGCTAATCCTTTCATTTTGTTCCAATCGATGCTAAAATCTGAAAACCCGCTCTCCGCCAGATTGACAGTGAGAATCGCATATTCAAGTGTGTTCGAGTCGTCGAAGTTCTTGATTGTGGTTGTGGCAGAATATTTCGGATTCATTTCAGCAATGATGTCTTGAACTGTGTCTCCCGGCCCCAATTGAAACGATGGTTGCTCTTCATTTGTGGAATCTTGGTAGTTAATCGCTCCCATAATGGCAGCAAACAGAACCAAGAGAATGGTTCCTTCTACAAGAATGTGCTTTCGTACTTTTTGACGTGTTACACCCTTGAACATTGCCCCATAGTCGTTCCTCAACCGAGGCTGGAGATGGTGAATGAACAACGCTCCAATCCCTCCGACGATCATACCGAGTGGTATGTCGATTATCCAATGTATTCCGAGATACAAAATTGCAAAGATGAACACAACCGTGTTGATGAGAATGAACATGTGGTATCGGTAATGACGCCATTCTTTCAAGGTCAGTCCTTTTGATTTTACGTGGAGATAATTGAGCATCAGTATGCCGAATGGAATGGCGACGTGGAGCGATGGTACTGCATTGTCAAGTGGATCGTGCTTCGCATAGAATGTCGAATACCACGAATCATGATACAACAAAGCATCCATCCCTGGAATCCACGAAGATGTGACCTCGACGTTGAAAAAGAGGTAATAGGGTACTGCTATGGCGTAAATCAAAAGGTAATTGAGCGTCACTTTATCGGTCATATCACGATCGCTTGTGTAGGCATAGTACACGGTGGTTACGTAAATGAGGAAGAGGTAGACAAACAGGTAATGGAAATTGAGGAACGTTGTAAGTGCATCGTTTTGAAACGTGTTTTGAACCCAAAGAACAGCATTCCCCTCAAGGTTATGCACTGTATCGGTCCAATGGCCTACTCGATGCTTGATCGGTTCATTGAGTCCGTCTGTGAGGTTTTTCCAACGAATGATGATGATGTACCCCATGGCATGAAGGTAGTAGCGCTGTTTGTGGATGGTTTCCAGCCATTTGCCGTATCGGACGCGTGAACCTTTGTCATGAAGTGAGAAAAGCAGACAAATAATGGGAGTCAGGAACAAAATCATGCTCATCATGACTGTCCATGGACTCATGTTTGGGCTCATGTGGCTGTGCATATAGAGGTTTACCGCCCGTATACAACTTCCATGCGTTTCAGCAGAGTAGTTCGAGCGATGGAGTTCAAGAACCATTATGTCTTGGTTTAGTTGAATCCGATGTACGCTCAGCCTCCAGAAAACACACTTGAAAGTTTAGTTCATGGTATGGAGATGTTTGACGCTATTGAGTTTGACATTCGCTTGACAAAGGACAATCATGTGGTCATTCATCACGACCGTTCTGTTTCAATCGATCCTTCAAAGCGTAAAGATAATCCAACATTTGTTGAATTGTGGGAACTCGATGATTTGTTGGAATTGGGTTTCTGCTCTTTAGAAATGCTTCTTGAAAACAAATCGATTCAGAAATCTGTTCAAGAACAAGGCAAAGTGTTGATTGTTGAATCAAAACGACCAAGTCTCAAAATCAAAGAAAGCGGCGGATGGTTTGCTCGAAAAAAACACGATACACACATGGGGGCACTCATGAAGCAAGCAGATGAATTGCTCGACCAGTACGAAATACCAAAACAATCCGCTGTACATTACGCCTTTCACAGAAGCATGAGCAGGGCAATCAAGGTGGGAAACGTTCAACGGAATTGGTCGACGTTGTTACCGCTTGTTCGACCGTTTGCAGGACGAACCACGCAACGTATTCTTGCCTTTCCTGAGTACTTAACCACCTCTTTTTCTCGAATGTTGAAGAAG
>PBSP01000070.1 GCA_002726845.1 Methanobacteriota archaeon
CGTCACCATCTTTGTCTTCGCATCCATGCGATGGAAGTTCGGTGTTTTTTTGCGGGTTATCGGGGTCGGGTAACCATGCACGGGTCGAATTACCCGGCGTAGTTGGGCATTGGTCCGGTTGCGAACCAAGCGCATTATCACCGTAACCATCTCCGTCACCATCAGACCATTGTGTTCCATCCGAGGGCAGCGCATCAGCTCCCTGCAACGTGGTCCAATTTTCATCGGGATCGGAGTAGCCGTCCAGGTCGCTATCGGGACATCCATAGCGATCCTCTATTGAGAAACCGTTGACTGTAGGACAACCGTCAGGAGTGGTTCCTGTTGGATTGTCACCGTATCCGTCTCGATCGGTATCCTGCCACTGCGAGGAATCAAGAGGGTACGCATCACCGTCTTGTCCCTCACTGTTGTCTCCATAGCCATCACCATCACTATCGATGGTTTGGTCGCCGTTGTCAGGGAACATGTCGGTGTTGTCTCCGACCCCGTCACCATCGGAGTCAACCGATTCATCGGCCAGATCGGGGAATTCATCCGAATTGTCTCCAACACCGTCTCCATCGCTGTCGAGAGTTTCACTGGAATCGTTTGGGAAGGCGTCGAGGGCGTCGGTTACACCGTCTCCATCACTATCGACATCAAACAGATGGACGCGTGTTGATGAAGAAAAGCCTGAAACGATGTAGATTTCTCCATTCAGGCCTTTGATAGAACCGATTACTTTGCCGCTTGTATCGTAGGTTTCTCCTTCTGTGAAGGTCGTTGTTCCAACTTCAATAATCTCACCTGACTGGGTCCCAACATGGTAGGTTAACGAATCGATTTGTTTGAGGTAAACAAGTTGTGGACTGTTTGAAATCGAGAGCATTTCAAACGAGTAATCCGTCAGGTTGTATCGATACAATTCCCCTCCCGCAGTACCAACAAGAAGGCGCCCCTCAGCGTCTATTTCAATGACGTTGACTGCAGAGCTCATGTCGGTTAACTGTTGAAGAAGTGTGCCTGAATTTGAGGTGATTTTGACGCGATTATCGTAACCGCCAGTAAGAACGTCGCCTGTCGAAGTAACAAGCATGGTCTTCATTCCTCCTGTGTGAGAGTTGGTTGCAATTCCAGTAGGCGCTCCTTCTGCCCATTCGTCTGCACGACGAAGCCCGGCGAAGTAACCAACCCACACATCACCATCGTTGTCCCAGTCTACAGCATCAACCGGATTGCTTGTGTTGATGTATTGGGTTATGACTTGTTGCGTAAGTTGAACGATAACGACGCCAGAATTGTGTGCAATGGCCACAAGATTTGCTCCAGAGTCAATCGTTGCAGAATTTGCGGTTACGTTCAGATCAAGAGTCCATACTTCAGTGTGGGTTCCAGCTTCAAACGAGTTGACGCTCAAGATACCGGTCCCAGTTACCATCAACACTTTACCGTCATTCATTTGCTCCCAAGCAACGACTTTTTCACCGATTTGCTCGGTCTGTCCAGCATCAATAAGGCTGGCTGTCGCAGGAGCGAGTGGAAACAGCAATGATGTCAAAAGCAAGCAAAAGACGATGCTCGTTGCGGTTCGCATGGCTCAGCGAGAATGTCGTGAATTATGAAACAGACGCATACTTGTCCGTTCAGGATTCATCTGAAGACGGTTTTTCACCCTTGGTTGAGGTTGGAGGAGGTCCGCGTTGTTTTTTCGGGATCATCTGTGGCCGAACCGGGGTGATTGTCGACGTTTTCACCACCTTTGGTTGATTGGGGATCGGTTTCAATTGTTGAACGGGTCGAAGCATTGCAGTTCCTGTTTCACTACCAGCGTCTTCCGTTTCTTTCGGGACAACATTGAGGGGTGTGAGAGTGCCTTGAACGGGGCGCATTGTTGTGGTTTCCGTTGATTCCTCAACTTCGCTTCCTTCAGTGAGATCACGTTTGGAAATTCTTGCTTCATCATCGCTGGTGCCAAACTTCCCGTCATCGCCTGGTTTGATACTGACTTCGACTGCGCCAACGGGGACGACGATCTCTTCCGCAGGGAGTTCTTGTGTTGGTTGAACGGGCATTCGAACTTGGCGTTCAATGGGCTTTGGTAGACCTGCGCCTGGCTGCATGCCACCTATTGGAGCTTTTACTGGACGAAGTGTGGGCGCTTGTCCGAGTGGTTTTGCCCCACCTATCGGAGCACGCATTCCACCCAAACCCATGGTTTGTGTTTCTGCTGATCCAAGCGCTCTGGTCATTCCACTCATTGCTGGACTGCGAGCGCCAAGTGTTGATGGGTCTTGACCCAATGGCATCGATGCTGGTGCCTGTCCAGAAATCGATTGCATCCATTTCTGCCGTTTCTCCGCCCGTGTATCGGTCTGTTGGAGCTCAGCAAACTCTTGCTCTCGACTTCGCAATTCGGATTCCGAACTGTCGATTTCTCCCTGAATTTGGGAGGTGATTGCGTCACGCATCTTGGTTTCCGCCATTTCTCGGAAGGAATCCATCTTCTCAGCAAGGCTGTTGAGTCGGTCACGTACTTCCGCACGCTTGAGACCGAGTTGTGCTTCAATTTCAGCACGAATGGAGGCCTCACGCTTGCGGACATCGATGAGAGCCTTGTTGCGCATGATTTCTTCACGCTTGTCGAGTTGTCGCTCAAGTTGCACAGCGATTTCCTCTTGTTTTCGGACTCTAAAGGCTGCAAGACGTTCTTCCATATCGACTTCCAGTTCGAGAGCGGTCTCTTCCTTGAGAAGGTCAAGATCGGTCTCAAAGGTGAGCCGTTCGTTGCGAAGTTGTGCGTCCAATTCGGCCATGATGGCCTTACGTGCTGCTGTTTCACGGGACTGGAACTCAATTTCAAGACGTTCAGCCCAATCGGTTCGCTTGGCTTCATACTGTTCCTCAAGCTGACCGCGCAGTTCGGTTTCACGCTCAAATCGGAATCGAGCAAGGCGGTTTTGTATTTCCGCCTCACGAGCGTTACGATACGAAATAAATTCCTCATCAGAGCGTCGAGCAAGTTCTTGGTCAAGTTCAGTCTTGAGGACTTTCGAAATATCATCAACGGCTTTGGAGAAGGTGATGTCGTACTTTTCTTTGAGTCGGCCTTTGCGCTCACTCAAACGCTCGGAATGAGAGGATTCAATTTGCTTTTGGATTTCGACGCGCAATTCATCGCGACGTCGAGCAATCGCCAATTCCACATCCTCACGCATTCGCTCTTCAAGATCGGCGGTCTCTTGTCGAAGTTGAGCCTCAAGTTCTTGCTGCAATTGTTGAGCAATGTCTTCTTCTAAGCGGAGACTGCGTCGGTCGTATTCCGCACGAAGACGGGCCTCTCGATGATTGAGTCGGTTTCGAAGTTGTTGTTCAAGACGGGTTCGGATCCCTCGACGGAGCTGTTCTTCTCGTTCTGCAAGCCGAGCGTTGTGACCTTCCTCCAACGTTTCGATTTCTTTGTTCTCCATCTCAACGAATCGAGATTCCATCTCCTTCTCAATGTCTGCTTCCAGTTCGCGGATTTTTTGTTGAAGGCGTTGATTGTATTCGAGGCTAAGACGTTCCTTTTGCAGTTCTAACCGACGACGATGCTCGTCCTGTAGTTGGACTTCAATGGACTGCTTGATGGCTTCTTTATGTTCTTCAAGACGTCGATTGTGTTCATGTTCGAGTTGATTTTGAAGATTGGAAATCTCTCTGCTCATTCGCAAATCCAATTGTTCACGCATTCGTGTTTCCTCAGAAGCGAGGGCTGAGCGCTCCATTTCTGCAAGTTCAACCTCCATTTCCGATCGCATTTCCTTTTCAAGGGCGTCGAGGGTTAATTCATGTTGTACTGCAAGGTCGTTGGCAATTGCATCCTGCATTGCAGAAACGCGCTCACTGATGGCTTGTTGACGAAGGCGGCGCTCACGTCGAATATCAGCTCGCATTCGTTCTTCTTCACGGAATCGAGCACTGGTGAGTAAGGCTTGGTCGGTAGAGACGTTTGGAGCAGATGTGAATTGGCTACGGAGAGCTGCTAGAGTAAGACCATCTGCGTTTGCTCGCTTCTTACGAGCAACGTCCAAAGAATTGTCCGGCCTGCTTTCGCTAGCACTCATAACGTCCCATCCAATTGCATATCGACCTTTCTTCATACATAAGGTACGCGACGCTAACTGCGAACTAGACGTCGGTTTTGACAGGAAAAAACGGTTCGCGTATCACTCTTCAACATCAGGATTGTATACAGGTGGTTGAGGCTTAACCAAGTAATATACTGCAAAAAGACACGAAGCGAGGAACAACCATCCCGGCGGAGCAAGAGCATTGCCGAGGTCGATTGGGTTGTCGGATACACCCGTGCGAATGAGGGCGTAGAGTATGGCCGTAAGCAGGCAGACCATCTGCAAGATTGACAATTTCAAGTCGAGACCGTGTTTGAGTTTCGATAATCGTCGATCTGTGATCATCAACGCACCAGACAAGAACATAATCGGTAGAATCAGCATATCAAGACCGGGCGTTGCAGCACAGTCGATTTGTTCACCAATGCCTTCAACACAAACACTCACATCGTTCAATGGAGGGCCGAAACTGAGAATTGGTTGCAACCAAATGAACCCCGCAGCACTCATCAAAAGTATGGCATTTCCTGGTGATGATAGTCCATGGAAGTACGGTAGGCCGCTTCCTTCTTCATATTGGAAGCGAGCGAGTCGCAGCATACCTGTTCCAATGACCCAAAAACCAGCGATTGCCAGTGAAACAGTCCAAATGGGCGCTGCTTCACCCCAGCGACCGAACATGATGAACATCATCAAAGCGGGAGCAACGCAAAAAGAAAGACAATCGGACATGATATCCAATGAGCCTCCAAGCAATTTTCTCTTTGAGTAACGACGAGCGATTGGCCCATCAATGATGTCTCCAACTGCGGAGAGAAAGATGCACAGCATCGATGCCCAGATGTATTTGGATTTGAGGCCTTGGCCGTAGGGCTGGCTCATGTCTTCAACTGCAACGATCAGGAACATGATTGAGGCCGTCCCGAACATGGCATTGCCCAGCGTTATGTAGTCGGCAATACCGGTTAGTTTGAAGGTTGATTTCATGGAATCATCTCAAAAACTTACCTTGAACGCTGAATCACAAGCAGGGCAATCGATGGTCCTCTGCCCCGGACGTTGTTTCATTCGTAGACCTCGATGGCAAATTGGGCACTCAATTTCAACCCTCACGACCTTCGCAGCAAGTGTGAACTGTGCATCGCAATCCGCACATCGCAATTGAGCAGGACGTTGGTCAACGCCAGCGATAAGAACCTTTGAACAAGAAGGACATGAAATACGCTCTTTCAACCACTTTGTACGCGTCGGTTCATGGTCCACGCGCACGCTTGCTGAGCACAATTCGCACTCAACAATACCAAGTTTGGACGGAAGCAATCCGTTGCACTTCGGACAAGTAAGCGCCGGTGGCGCAATTCTTGACTCGACCGTGAGTTCTTCGTCCATGATTGACCATCTCGTCTTTGAATTTGGATTGTTCGCCTGCAACGCACTTCACGGATTCAATCGTCATCGTCCTTCTTGATACCGACCAAAATAATCTTCCCGGGAAGGAAATTCCAAGGCAGATCCAGTGGGATGTTGTACTCTTGGGCAAGTTTCTGAACCAATTGTTTGGCTCCAACTTGGCCGCGTGAATCAAGCAAATCGATTGCGTGAACGTGCGTCAGTTTTGACAACTCTTCAAGCGGTGAGAAGGTTCTTTGCGACCCTCCTGTTTTCCCCATTGAAGGTATTGGGACGTCTTTGATTGTTCTCCACCAGCGAGCTCGACCAACGTCACGATGGTTCTCGATTAAGCCAACTTTCACCAGTCGCTTGAGGTGATGATAGAGGTTGTATCGGTCCACATTCAAAGCATCTTGAAGTTGTACGGTACTCATCTCTTCTTGTTGCAAAAGTGCTTCGTATGCACCTTGTCGCGTAGGGTGGGTTAACGCGGCCACCAACGGGTCTGTCCTCACTCTACTCATCGTCTCACCAGTTAAGACTCAACCTTGCTCAGGTTTGAAGATATCCTTTCAACTCCTCATTTCGTTCAATTGTTTACGACCCGTCTGCAACGCAAGCAGGGTGGCTTCCCACATGGCGATGAATGTGTTCTTTACCAGAGTTAAAGTTCCCGTTCCTTCAGCGAGGCGTGCACCGTTAAGGATGACAAGAATCACAGACAATTCATGCACAAGAACGCCAACCCAGAGTGCATCGTAGAAGCCGCTGACAACAGCGTACACCAGTGTAACGGTAACCAGAATGGAAAACGAGAGGTTCTGCCTAAAGTTTCGCTCAGACTTTCTTGCAAGTTTGATCAAATCAGCGAGCATTCTGGGGTCATCGCCAGGTATCATGACATCGGCTGCCTCGACGTTTACCGATTCACCAGAACCAACGGCTACACCAACATCAGAAACGGCCAGTGCAGCAGCATCGTTGAATCCATCACCGACCATCATGGTAACTGCAATATCGGAACGACTGCGCACGAGAGCAACCTTGTCTTCGGGCGATTGATTTCCAAATGCATCGGTCTTTGAAAGACCAACTGAGGAAGCAAAACGATCCACAGCACCCTGCTGGTCACCTGACAGAATTTGCACGTGTATGCCCATCCTGTGCAATTCAGGAATCAATTCGTCAGCACCTTGCCGCTTATCGTCATGAATGAAGGTAAAGAGCGCAACACATTTTCCAGATTTTGTAAGTACGGACGCACCATGTCCTTGCGATTCGGCTTGTTTTACTTCCCTGACAAAGTCATCAGGCATGCTGATGTTGTATTTTGACAACGCATCAGGACGTAGCATGAGGACCTCTTCTTTGTTACGGATTGCTTGAATGCCTGCATCAACGTCTTTGATTCGTTTGACTGCAGAAGGCTCAATGCTGCGCTCCTCTGCATACTCTCGAAGCGCTTCAGCATAAGGATGGGATGAGCGTGCCTCAATTCCTGCTGCGAGAGCGATCGATGCATCTTTGCGCCGACCTTTCGCCATTACAACTTTCCCGATTGATGGTTTTCCAGAAGTGAGCGTTCCCGTCTTGTCAAGGAAGACATGGTTGACCTTTGCCAGCCGTTCAAGGACGCTTCCACCGCGCGTAATGGCGCCCATGTGTGCGGATTTCGCCAGAGCTGCTGCATTCGGTACGGGAGCAGCAAGCAACAACGCACACGGGCAAGAAACAACCCAGAGCAAAAGGACAATCTTCCAATTTTCAGGGTAGACGAACCAATACACGAAAAAGGCCCCAAACACCACGATTGGAACCCAAATAGCGGTGAAGCGCTCGATAGGTGCTTGCAATCGAGGTGGTTCATCTCTGAAGGTGTGGACCGCTTCAATCAACTCAAACAATTGCGTCTGTTCTCCAACAGCTTCGACTTCAAGAACAACCGGACCGCGCGCAAGCACAAGACCTGCATGGAGGAAGTCACCGTCAGCCACGTCCACTGGAACGGATTCGCCCGTCAGTGGTGCCTTGTTCAATGCACCTCGACCTTCTACAATTCGACCGTCCGCAGGAATCAGTTCACCGCTCCGTATTTCGATGTGATCGCCAACAGCGAGGAGATCGATTGGAATTTGTTCTGGACCGTTGTGATCGTGATTGTGGAGTGGCGCCATCGTACTTGCACCGAGACCGATTTCGCCTAGGGATTGAATGGACGATGGAGAAAAGGATTGCTTCTGTTTTACGCGACGTGCAACTCGTGGCAATCGATCAAGGCCGCCCTGCATCGCTTCTCGTGCTTTCATCAATGCGTCACCCTCAAGATGCACCGTGACTGCCACAAGAATGGAAACGATGAGAGCTTCTTCCCACATCAGCAAGCCACATGCTCCTATCACTGCAAGACTGGTCAGCACCTGAAATCCAAGTTGTCTGTTGATGATGCTCGCAATCGCCTCCCTAAACATCTGATAACTGGAAACAAGGATGCCTGGTAGAGCGACAAGCGCTGGAATCCAACCCTCGATACCGATCAATTCGAGCACAATAACCGCAAGAAGTAAGGGCAATGCAAACGCAGCACCAAGAAGTCTCAATTGGTCTGGACGGAGGCGATTTGATGTGGTTGTGACGTAGTTCGGCTGGGAGCCGCAGACCTCTTCAATGGCTTGATCGCGTTTCGCAAGCAGCTCTTGGTCGCCACTTGTGACCATCTGTAGAAGGATGCGTCCGTCCTTTTCGATGTCAGCATCGAGGATACCGGGTTGCAGTCGGAACAGTTTCTTGAGTTCACGAAGCGTTGTGTTGTTGCGTTTCGCTACATTTGCAGCTTTGATTCCTTTGAGATGGTGATGTTCTGTGTCAGGCGCGTGCCCCAAGGAGCGCAGAACGTTTGAAACTTCAGAAAGGGAACCCTTTTCCAGATCGATTGAGAGTTTCACATCCCCATTGGTTGCCGAAACAACCGGAGTTGAAACCTGAGGCATAAAATTCAACGCTCTCACAGCCTTACTTGCACAGTCGGGACAATCCATGCCGATTAAGGGCCACTCAACGATGTAATCACCGGTCGCTTGCATGACGATTTCCCCATCAAGGACCTCTACGTCCTCGGTCGATGAATCGGCTTCAACAGGAGGTGTTGGCTTGACCGCTTTGGTGGAGGTTTGAGTGACCTCATCTTCAAGCGAGAAGAAAACCTCGTCGTCACTCTCCCCCATGTCTTTCAGGTCGTGTTCCTGTTTGATTAAGCCTATCATAACACGCCCACAAGCAACGTGAGAATCTTCTTGAAACATGAGCACTTGGTCAACCTATGCAGTGGCTTCCTTCGGGATGGTGTCCTCGTGTTGTTGCATTCGATATCGACGGCACCTTGACCGATGAACAAAAACTTCTCGACATGGATGCTGTAAACGCACTACGGCGACTCGAAAAAGCCGGCATACCTGTTATCCTCGCAACTGGAAACGTAAGAGCAATCACCTATGGGCTGTGGCGATTTATTGGATTGAGTGGTCCAATGTGTTGCGAAAACGGTGGTGTTTTGTGGCATCCTGACTGGGATGAGCCCCATGTCCGTGCATCTGGAAAGGATGCGAAAATGGCAGCAGAATGGCTTGAATCGCAGCACCCTGAAATCGATTCGAAAGGCATTCAAACCAATGCATGGAGAGAAAGTGAATGGTGCCTGTTCGCTGATGAAGATCTTGAATTGGTAACTGCTTCCATCAACAACAGTGATTGGTCCAAACTTGATGTGGTTCGAACTGGATTCGCAATCCATCTTATGGAACCGCACCTTTCCAAAGGCAGTGGTCTTGAACTCATTTTGCAACGAATGGGTCTTGAGCCCTCCGACCTTTTGTCCGTTGGTGATGCGCCCAACGATCTGACCATGTTTGCGATGTCCGGCTGGTCGGTTGCTGTTGGGACACCGTTTACAGACGTTCAAGCAGCTGCTGATGTTGTATCACCACATCCAAACAGTGCAACGATTGCGCCACTTGTGGAAGCAATATTGACCGCCCATGCTGCTCAAGAACTATGACTTGCTTTGAATTGGTTCGGTCATGGTCACCTACGTGGTCGATTCCAACTGCTTTATCCACATGGGTGGAATGGCTTCAACAACCATTCTCAGAGATCTCAAATCTGCTTTAGGAACGATGCACGTTACAAAAGGCGTTCATGGTGAGATTCAGAACGTTCGCTATCAACGTTGGAAGCAGAAACCAAACCTGTTGAACCACATTCGTCCCTTACTCACGACGCATGAAGTATCCGACGAGCAGATACGGGGATTGGGTAGCAAAATCGGCGAGCGAGCATCCCCTCAAGATGTGGATTTATCCTTGATGGTTCTGGCACACGACTTGTTACGTGATGGGCATCATGTTGTTCTGGTCACAGACGATTTCAAGATGGCAAAAGCCACTGAAACGCATCAATTGGCGAGTGAAGTCTGCCCTCCATCAACGTTTTTTGAACGTCTTTCAACCAAAGCCAAAGGAAAACACGCAGGCGAGTTGCGACGTCTTGGACGAAGAATTCGGGCAGCTGAAATGCAATACGCCATCAGCCGCAGAAACGAATACGATGTTCAGGCAAAAATTACCTGGATGGTTGATTCCCTTCTGGCAAGCACTTCAGCCAAACCTGCAAAGACCAAGGTTCAGACCAACGATGCATCGAAAATTGATTTGTTGCACGAGTTGCACCGCTTGATGAACGGCGAAGAAATCAAGACCAGCATTCGGAAAAAGCTCACACCGTTGCGTGAAAGTTGTCAAACCATGATGCAACTGGAACAGCATGTTGGTCAGTTGAAACAAAAATTATCCAAGGAATCTCTCGACCAGATTATACTTGAAACCCAGACCATTATTGCCAATTGTCTGGAAAATGCGGGCATCGATCTGGCGCCTCTTGAACGGGAATTGGTCGATGTTGCACACCGTTTCCACGCCCGAATCCTGGTGCGTGCAGAGATGGCACTTGCCATTATGAAACGAATGAAGGGCGATGCTGCAGGTTCTCATCTTCATCTGTCAACCGCTTTGTTTCAAGCAACCCATGTTGATGAGGATCTCATCGAGGCACGTATCCTTGCTCGACTTGCAGTTCTCGCACTTTCAACAAACAAACATGAGAAAGCGATTCGGTTGTCGACCTCCTCACTTGGATTGGGCACCTTGAGTTTACCAATGAAACTCAAGCAACACATCGTTCAAGCGATGGCTCAATTCTTGACAGAACAATCCTCCGACCAAGCGATACAGCAAGCTCAAAACATGGTTCATGATGACCTTTCGATGGCATCTCAAGCCCTTACAGAACTGGGAGAATCGTTTCTTGCATTGAATCGTCCCGATTTCGCCATTGAATTGTTTGACGAAGCACTTGAGTGTGTTTCATCCGAGCAAAAAATGAGTGAAGAGTTGGGTGAACTGATTCTCCTCGCTCATCGAGCGATTGAAAACGATGATGAAATCGAAATCGAGGGATTGCGTCAGGTATTGGACCAAATTCACCAGCAAACAATGGAACAGGAAAAACAGGTCGAAGAAGTGGTTGAGCAAATCAGTAAACGACAAGAGGATTCAACCGATTTGGTGTTCTCTACCGAATGGCAAGATTCGAGCGTCGTGCTCAATGATGAGCGCCCGTTGTACATCTCCAACGTGGTTGGCGATTCTACTGAAGAACAACTTGTCCTTGCACAGCATCCGTCACTGGGTAGCGTTGGTATTTGGTTGCCTGCAAAGGCAGATGCGCCTCAACCCGGAGCGAAGATTACCTTAACAAACGGGCGAGTCAAACTTGCTGAACCGCCACAAGATGTTGCAGATTCGTACGCCATTCGGGCGCTCATTGCTATCGAATTCCCAGAAAGTCTGGTGTTTCAATCGCTAACCAATGATGCGCAAGAGGAACTTCAAGATCTGTAGAAAAGTGGTGCCGGGGGCAGGATTCGAACCTGCGAAGCATTACGCAGAGGATCTTGAGTCCACCCCCTTTGACCGCTCGGGAACCCCGGCACGTGTCCTTCCTCGATGGTCTTCTTCTTGACTATTCCTCTTGCTCAGCATCTTCCAAACCTTCTGGTCGTGGAGGAGGTAAGTCCTCTGATTCTATGAAATCGTATTCCTCATACAACGACTTCACCCTCTGTCTACGCATCAAAACCGATGCAAGGACCGCTCCAGCAGCCAAGAGCACGATCAACACATTCAGACCCAACTCAGACTTGGACGACTTCGCCTCCAAATCCCCTTGCGTAACGTCAGCAAGTGGAACCGGAATAAGGAACGGGTCGTCATCGAGTTGAATCATCATACCAAGGCGTCCTTCTTTCCATGCTTCGACCGACCATGTCGTTACTGCTGCCTGATTGGACTCGAGGGTAAAATTCGCCTCTCCCAACACCAAACCATCAGCATCGAGCAAAGACACCGTGGTAGACCCGCTAAGATATCCAATGTTCTGAAGCGTCAGTTCAACCGTTATGGTTTCTCCAAGAACAGGCCGGTAAGGTGTTGCTTCAATCGAAATTGGTGTTGGCTCGTACGCCATCCAAACGATGTACACATCCAATGGCATCAATTCTGTGGCTTGTCCAGACAGTAGATTTCCTGCACGATCGGTATGAGAGAACCACACGCTCAATCGATCGCTCTTTTCGAAATCAACTCCTTGCGACTCGATATCAAGGACAGCTTGGAACGATGAGGCACTTCCAGAACTTCCCGAATAATTCATCGGTATTGAAGCGGAAGAAACGCTGACGACAACACCGCCTCGAACAAAACACCAATGCAAGCGGGCACCTTCGGCTGAGACCCCAAAGTCATCGTAAACAGTGACCTGAACCGGTATGCTGTTGATTTCCAAGGAATCTAAGTTCTGGAGAATTCCCGGTTCAAGAGAAACCGTCGGTGACTGTGAATCAAGAACAAGATCGATTCGCAACGATTCTTGAACGTTGAAAACCGAACCTGTCATCTCAACCGTCAATTCGCCTTGACCTTGTGGAAGCGTCGTTTGATTAACGACGAATCGGTGACGGCTCAGTCCCTGACTGTCAATGAACTCTTGTGCAACAAGATGTCGAATTCCGAACGAGGACATGTTGTAATGCATCCGGCTGTCGAACGGGAGGTTCGATGCATTCTGGTTCGTTCCTTGGTGAACAACGATGACATCGATATCAGCAAAATCGTTGACGTGGAGCGACAACAAGCCGTTTTCAAGGGTTCCGAACGGAGCGACTCGATCGTAAATCGAATCGACTCTCAGTTCCAGCCGCGTGTGTGTGGACCAATTTGCTGCAGTCAAGTAATTGCCACCGATTCCAACATCTTGACCCTCATCGTACACTTCAATCGAGGGTGTAAAGGCACCATCGCTCCAAAGGTGCATCGCATCCCAACGCAATTCAAAGGCAACATCAACACTCCATCGCATCGTGAGATCGTCTTTGATTGTGGTGATGCTCGGTGGAACAGCAAAACAGGTAACGTCTGCAGTGGTTTGGTTGAAGCGTGGTGCGTACTGTATCCAACAATCTTCGTGCAATGAATTCATCAAACCAATGTTGATGCTGTCAAGACTTTGAATTCCGTTGCCATCGATCAAATCAAATTGGAACCGGTGTTGTTGACCAGGGAACAGGTATCCATTGATGGAATCCAATGCGATGGTGTTCGCATCCAGAAGTGTTGCTTGACGCGGTTCGACAAATATCGTTGCCGCATCGTTGGCTTCACCGTATGTCCCCCCTGACTGCAGCGGATTGCCTGCCAAATCAAAACCAGAGACAACAACGCTGAGTTTTCCTTGGGTCGAACCTGGAGACAGAATTGCATCCACATCGAGCAACGGAAGGTCGACCTCTGCTTCAAGCGCACCGCGATTAACGTTAGCGGTCATCGACTGGTATTCGCTTTGCTCCATAATTCCGTTTCCGTTGAGGTCGTCACGATGTTCGGACCAGGTGTAGATCGTGAGCGGCGTTTCCAGTCCTTCCGCATCCTCGACGTACAATCGCAACGGTACATCTCGATCTGGGAGCCAAACATGGTTGTCTGCAGGTTGCAAGCCACTTGGGTCGAGAATTTCAAGTCCGACTACATCCGGTGGTTTCTTGTCGTACATCATTTCAAAGAACGTCGATTGTGCTGTTTGATCGAGCGATGTTGTCAAGGTAAGACCAGATGGTCCACATCGCGAAAGAAGAATTCGTGCTTCCAATCGCGTATCACTCGGCAACTCCTCTGCATCAGGAATGGTCAACGGAATGACAAATCGACCTTGGCCATCAACGGTCGACGCATTGGAAATGGACCATACAATCGCATCTCCGCTCCATGCATCTGGACCATTGGGGTTCAAGGGCGGTATTGCATGAAGTTCAACGGTCACCTCAGCATCGTCTTGACCAACCCAAGCATCAGCCACGCCTTGGTACCGAACCTGTCCTTGAACGGTGAGCGTCGTTCCTGGGTTGACATGCAACGGCCACAATGGATTGGTCCAGTCGTGCAGCGGTCGTCCGCGTTGGTCGTACGCAACGACATTGAAGGCTTCCAAATCATTCTCAACATCGTTGTAGGGCGTGTTGTCCGAGTAGACCAGTGGTCCTGTTTCCAGACCGTTTTCATCAATGGATGAGATGAACCAGTGCAAGTCATCAATATCGTCGTTTAGCCATGAACTCTTGAACACCCATGTGACTGTACATTCACTATGGGCACATGTTGCGTTGGACGTTGGTTGAAGTGTTGCATAACCTGCTCCTGCCGTTTGAATGAACCGAGGTGTGGAATCCAAGCGATCGACCTCAACGCTGATGCGTATTGATGCTGTATTCTCACTTGAACCAATGGCGAGCGTGATACGTTCCAGAGCCGGTGCTTCCATCGTTGGATTCGTCGGTATCACGCGTTGGTGGTTGGTTGTAATGCTGCGATACGTGTTCGGTAACCAGCGAGAACGCGGTGCATCGATGACCGTATCAACGAGTTCAGGTTGACTTTCGACTTCAAGGTCAACGCGAACGCTTCCACGCTCTGTTTGAATACGGAATGGAAGATCGAGCATTGCTCTGTCATCTCCCGCATACGACGCATTCAACGCTTGATTGAGAAGAGATTGGTCAAGTCCAAACTTGAGGTCCGCTCGCTTTGGTAGGGCATAGACATCGTATGCTGCAAGCTCGGTTGGATGCGATGTAGAAAGGTTGTAGATGGCATATCCCCACACCCATTCGTTGGACAAATCCGTTGAGATGAGTTCAAACGATGGACAGGTGTTTTCGATTGTGATGTATCTGGTCGAATTTGCAGGGATGGTTGAAAGTGAACTCGATCCAAGATACACCTCCGTTTGTTGGGAACCTGATTGTGCTCGGAGAACGAATGAACCCTCGAACAGAGGACATACGTTTGGAATGCCAAACTCAGTCATCGGTAATACGATGAAATGACGGAATTGATAATTTGTTGAACCAGAGGTATTGACGTACAATTGTCCGTCTAGGGTTGCATCGATGATGTCCGTTCCGTTGACGAGGGAATCAAACATGCGCTGAACACCAAAATTCGGATCTTTACCGGTTGGTGGCCAATCAATGGCAACAAGTTCGTTTTGTCCAATGGTGATTTGTGGTCCTTCTGGAGGAGCGAGGCAGCGCGGTTCAAGGACAAGAGCTCTGAATGCTTGACCCGAGTTCATGGTAATGGACCAAGGAGCGTACAATTCCTTCTCAGTGTTGACGTTGTATTGCTCGATCTTAACAGGAAGAGCACCTTGAAAATACTGGCTTGAACTCTTGGTGAATGAGAACGAGTACAACGACACGTTTCCTCCGAATTGATACGATGTAACTGCGTCATAAACGCAACCTGGTCTGTGGATGAATTCTACTGCCGTCCCTGTCGTTGCTTGCAAGTATCCGTCTTGCGTCACTTCGAAATCGCTCATATCACTGTTGTACTTCTGATGGTACTGTCCAAAACTCTGCACAACGCCAAGCCCCAATCGTTCAACGGTTGGTGTCAGGTACGAGTTGTTCGAAGCCAGATGAACCACGATTTGAACCGAAGGGTGCTCAATCGGATTCAAATCAACAGAGAATGGCATGATGCGCTGGTGGTATTCTGGTATGATGTCGCCATTGGCATCCATGAGACTGAATCGAAGCGTCGTATTGGCAGGTTCATGGGCAAGACCGTCCAGATGGCCATAACCAAACACCGGATGCGGTGTGATGCTCGGCGAAATCCAATCACCCGCCAATTCGAAAATAGCCACATCGATACCGGCGTCATCAACATACCAACCATCGCGTTCAACAAACTGATCGGAGAAGAACGAGAAACGAAGTCGAACAGACTGACCTGAAAGATTGGAGATATCGGCTGTTTTCAACTCGAAGGGGCGGGATGCACCGCTTCCACACCCACCCATGACCTGTGAGCCGTCGAGCAACCCCTCACCGTAAAACGGTGAATTGGTGTTCACGGTCGAAATACGGTCGTGGAAGCCTCCAGGATCGGCTGGAAGATACCACCAGTTGAGTCCACCATCGGTCGAAAGCGAAACGGCTCCACCGTCCCATGCTGCTTCGGTGCAAATCCATTGACGGAAGGACAGCTGAGCAGTAACGTTGTCCGGGATAATGTATTCAGGTGAGATGAGGTGGGCGAAGGAATTTGGACTGTATTGCCCATTGAGCTCGATCCCCACTCCATTTTGTCCAGAATGCCATTGTGATGGACCGAGGGTGGTGTTTCCAAGCATTCCATGCGACCATCCAACCCCACGGAAGTTTTCGATGGACCAACCTTCTGGCATCATGTGAGTATCTTCGAACGAGTCCACATCCGTCACTGGACCGTTAACACCCATGGACGAAACCCATTGCCACTGATTCGGAGCGCTGACATTGTCCAACCAACCTTCTGTCGATCCGTTTTGGTAGGTTGGTTGCGTTGTGAAATTGCTGAGAACACGGATGATGTGATTGGCTGTGTTGGCTCCTGAATGCAATTGAACATCGTCGATCATGATGCCTTCCCAACCGTTGGCAGGTGCGCCGCCGCCGTGATTGACAATGGCGTCAGTTCGAACATTGAACTTCAACAATGCGCTGGAAGCATTGGCGTGTGACGTTGCTGTGGCAGGAACAGGATAGAACATTGGCAGCCAACCAAACGATTCGTCGTTGTAGATGACGCCTTGGTGAACCACTCCATATCCAGGTAAACCAGGAAGAGGTGTGAGCAAAACCCAGGTGACACCCTGATCCATGGAATACCAGATGGTCATGCCATCATTGGTTCCGCCTTCAATGTCCCAGTTGGAGCGAACTTCAAGTTCGATTGGATTGGTAAGGCCTGAGAAATCGATTGGCATAACAAGGGTCCCGTCGGCATTTGGAGCGTAATCACCGGTCAGGTTTCCATGAAGCCAAGACCCCGGCATGTCGCCTTGATTGTGCCACGTGACGTTATCGATGAACCAACCATCGCGTTGATTGCTCGATGCTCCAACGGCGATGCAAAGGCGGAATCGCATGGTTTCGCTGTTGCCAACGTTTGCCAATTGGTCCAATTCGAAACGGGAGGTGCGCCATTGCTCGTCATCTCCTGACCATAGTGATGTCAGAGGCTGGACCATGCTGTGATGATTTGCAGTTACCGAATCCGAATATCCACCGTTTGGAACAAGTTGTTGCCAAGAGGATTGATTGTCAAGTGTGTACTCTACCCATGCAGCGTCATCGCTTGCCAACGAGCGCCAATGATCGAACGTCAACGACATGTTACTGATGAACTCAGGAGTTTGATAGTGTGGTGAAACAATGCATCCTGAAGCGTTCTCGACGGTTGTCCTGTACGCAAGTGAATGGTTTCCATCTCTCGGACTCGGTCCGGTCTGGAGTGCGGAGAGATTCTCGACACCCCACACTTCTCCGTCTTGGCCTACGGTGAGCCAACCAGTTGGAACCATCTTGGTTGCTTCAAAATCAGTAAGCGTACCTACTGATGAGTCTGTTGCGAGTGAGAGTTGCCCGCCATGAGCCAGAGATGATGTGAGATTGTGTGTACCGTTGGCCCACGCGTTGGAAAGACCTGCACCGAAGTAGGTGCCATTTTCTTCGACGGTTTCCCAAACCGGATCGATGGATAGGAAACCGGACGTAATGCTGTGATTGGCCGGAACTTGAATCGATGAAATGTTGGCATCAACAGTGGTTTCGTTGGTCCCGGGTTGGAACGTAACGGGTCCATAGGTCACCGTTCGTGATTGAACATAGGTTGAAGGTCCAACAAGGACAAGCAAAAGCACAAGGAAGACCGCAGAAACGTGCTTCTTGGACTGATTCACTCATCTCACCTCGCTCCGCGAGGTGAGCCATTTGGTTTGAAGCCTCGTCTCAGTTGATTAACTCTGAATA
>PBSP01000071.1 GCA_002726845.1 Methanobacteriota archaeon
ATGCCTTTTGACCATGAAGAATTTCTAAAATACATTCCAACGGAAGGCCCTTGGGAACCAATTCATGAAACGGATGATACGAAAGGTGATCCTCGTTCAAGATATATTGGACCCGGACGACCTAAACTACTAAACACAAATCTAATTCTTGGTTCTACATGGATTGAATCTGAACGATTTAAGTTTGAGCGACGAATCAGTACACTTTCTGATTTCTTGAAGCAGAAAACGGTTGTCAACGCAAACATGTGGACGCCGAAGCAATTGGTAACCACGCAGACCTTCTTCTTCTGTTCAACAGGAGATGAAGAAAGGCTTGGTGGTTCAATGTTGACGGGTGAAACCGTTGCACCGACCCATCCGTTCCTTGGAGATGGTGGTGAAGGTGACGGTGTATCTGAATGGGAGCCCATACTTTGGGGACTGGGCCATCGTGGTGTGGTTCCAGATTCGGACCCGCAAGACAAAATCTACTACCCTTCGCTGATGCATCGCGGTGTTGCTTTCAACAACCGTTTGGGATGGATTCGTTACTCGCCGGCAGGATTCGGAAAAGATGCAAGTGGATATTTGATGACAAAACCGACAACTTGGATTCATCCAGCAGTTGATGGAAACAGAGATACTGCTACCTCATTCAATCTTCTCGTCAATTTGCCCGATCGACGTATCTCATTCGGTGAAGAAGGAATTACTGATGTCTACCTAACCACGGGTAAAACCTCACTCTACACCATGATGGGTATGATGTCATCCTCGACCGTTCGACAAATGTTCGGAGCAGGTTCTGAAATGGTTCCACTTGAATTCCATTGTATCGAACCCGGACTTGATGAGTGGATTAAGAATGCAAGTGATGAAGACAAATATGCACGATTGTTCGAAGTCACAGCATGTCTTGGATACCTGCTAACTGATCCGAAGGTCGGATCTCTTGGTGGCGCTGCAAAGCGACGACGTCTGTTGCTCTATCCTCACGACCAGGGGAATTTGTTGACGTGTGTTAATGCAAGCCAGGTTGCTGACCATGCGCTCAAATCCAATTATGCTGCGACGGTTTTCACCAAACTCGATCAAGCGGACTTCATGAACCGTGTAGCTCGACGATTCAAAGCATATGCCGACCTTGTTACAGCAAGCGATTTCGCAAAGGGAGCACGTTGGATCAGTCAAGCAATGATTGGTGGTGACAAGATTCTTGGACCGAACGTCCATTCTATCCTCGCTGTTCGTGGATACGATATTTTGAATCTTGATGAATACATGGAATCGTTCAACGATGTCTCTGCTGCACCGGAGCGACTCATTCGAAGAGTTGTACAATCCGTTGCTACAAACGCTCTCAAGACGTTGTTCCCAATGGATATGCTCGGTGAAAGCGGAGGTGCACAACCGTTCTCACACATCTTTGCCCCTGCTGGTAGCAGTGAACAAGCGCTTGTCTACTACACGGACATTCGATTCCTCGTTCCAACATCCATTGACAAATTGCGAACCATAACTGGTGCACGTGGTGCCGATCGCGGAAGAATGCGAGAAGCTTACGCCCAAATGACCGGTGCTGATCCAATGACGGGTCTTTCCATCATTGACTTGTGTCTTCCGTTCTTGGCTGACATGGGTGAAGAATCATGGCAAACTGGAACTGGTCTAAACGAAGATGAGATTATTGTAGAGGTAACGATGGCTGTCAACCCTGCGATTGTCTGGAAGAACTTGTTAGAACCAACAACAAACGAAGTTTTCGACCTTCCTAAAGGCAAAAAGGGAACCTCTGCAAACGTATGGGGAGATATGTTCATGACCAACGAACCGCTTCATGAGAAGATGACAAAGGACGGTCAAGGACATTATCTAAATCTACTCCGATTGTGTTACCACTGGAGTAATGACAAGTCCAAAGAAATACACGGTCTTTGATTCAAACCAAATTTGCTAGCCAGATGACGAGTTTCATCGGCGAGTAGGGTGTCATCAAGTAAATGACGATTGGTGAAAGGAAAATTAGGAAAAGGCCCCACCAAACACCGTTATTCCAATCTTTGATTTTTACACCATCAAGCGGCCCAAAGGGAAGCATGTTGAACAGCCCGAGTACGAGGTTAGCACCAATCCAGTACAGAACAATATCGTACACCATGGATTGCCAAACTAAAGTGCCGTCTTGTAAATAAGCCACAGCCCCGTAATCTTGAGCGTTGGTGAGAATAAACAGAAGTGCTCCTAAAGGTATTCCGATGATAAAGAGACCAAGATTTGTGAGTGGGCCTGCAATTGCAATATGACCGTTTTGTCGGCGTGTGACAAGACCTGCGACCATAACAGCTCCTGGGGCCATGAAAAGAACACCTAGAAAGAGTGAAATTAGTACACCAATTTGAAGGCCTCTAGGATCTGCTCTGAACTCTGCCCAACAACCATTCTTCTTTGCAACAATCTTGTGCCCTATCTCATGCAGGACAAAAGCAGGACCAACCGCAATGAGCATTATTGGCATGGAAAGAAGAATTTGTACGATCCAAGCCGATGTTCCATTCGCACTCAAACCGCTCAAGCCGCCTGCACTCATCAAGCCGAGGGCGAGTGTAAAAGCAGCAGTTGCATAACACAAATGTCGCTTCTCTTCATCACTAAAGTGCCACACACCTCCTTTGTGGAGAGTGGGTTTTGTGTTTGACATGACATTAAAGAATTGACCAATTGAATAATTTGTAGAACTGGGTTGATTTGCATGAACGCGATGGATTTTATTCTGAGATCCGTAGAAAGGGCTTGGTTCGATAATGTCTGCTCTTGGGTCTCGAACCATGTCCCTCTCAAGAGTTGGGGTTCTTTGAATCCTCGCTTGCCTAGCGCAACATTAAATTCGGTTAGCCATAGAGATTAAATCAAGCATATGTTGCGTAAGAATGAATATTACTGGCTTATAAAAATGGTTGAGATCAGAAAGAAGATTGTTAATGTGAGGGTGGAAAAATGAAAAAAGATTCTCAAGAACTTGAAACCGACGTCTTTTTTCTATTGGATTCGGGATTTACTCGCGAACAAATTGCTTCGATAAAAAAAATGAACATCAACCTCGTGAATGAAATCATCAACAGCAGACGTCAAACAATTCGAACGAAGAAAAAAAAGAATCTTATTCAAGAAGTTGCAAACAAAAACCCGTGGAAAGATAAGCCACCTGGACCTGGAGAAGCCCGTTCAATTGGGCAAACTACATGGAAACCTGAAGAGCTAGGAACAGGCCATTACCATGATGGTCGAACAATTACAAACAAACCGATTGATGAAACGGATCGATCGGACAGGATTGGTGAAGATGTGGAGTTAACGGCACGTCTTAATGCACAAGCCAAACTGCAGCATGTCGAAGGTGAACTTCGTAAATTGTTGGAAGATGAAGCAGTAGTACAAGCGCTGAAAGAGAAAAAAGATTGGGAAGATGTTGTTGATGGGGTTTTAGAATTACTAAATAATGAAGATTGATTATTAATTATTTGAATCGATATTGTTTTTGTTGTTATTCATATATTATTTGTGATTTTTTAGTTGGTTTGAATTGGTAACGAACCTGCGACCTTTTGAACGGCTGCAACTATACTTGCTGTATGGATAATGAAAACAATACAACTGTGACGTCTACTGTAATTTCTTCATCCGTATCTTGGCCAACAGGGTCGAAGCCTAGAGGAGAGTTGACATCAAGATCCAGATCTATGGACAGGTCGCCAACTCCCCAACCAGTTTCTGTCCATTTTTGGACAGCTTGAAATTCATTTATTGCTGAAACTGTGACCGTTTCTCCTGTGAAATCTGGGTAAACTCTTAGATTCAATTCTATTGGGGCGCAGCTACTATCTTGCCCCGAAAGATCATTGGTTGTGTCGTTCCATTGCGCAGTGAGGTCGTTTTCGATAATATCACCTGCAACAGAATCACATTGAACTGAAACGCCTTCTTCTTCTTCGGATGTGATGGTTACTTCGATTAATCCTATTGAGAATCCTTCTGGAACGGCGATATCAGACAATTCAAAGATTACATTTCTTGTTTCATCATCTTGCAATGTCTCAACCAGTTGCATTGTTTCATTCTGTATTGAAAACGAGATCACGTACTCGTTCTCTTCAGCAAAACTACTGATTACTTCGGCGCGATAAACCACTGTATCATAACCTGTATAGGACAACATAATTATGACTGCAACGAATGAGATTAATGTGAATCTGTTTCCTTCTTTACTCGAAGTCATGTTCGATAGAATATCACGGAAATCACCACTTGAACTCATAAAATCACCTTACAATGGAAGAATACAGCCAACAGAGAATGATGATAATTGTGGTTAACACACCCATTAATTTGGAAAAGATCTGAAGTTCCTCATCACTGATGTCGGTTTCATGAAGTTCTCCTAGTGATTTTAATTTTTTAGAAACGCTCTCGCCTTCTCCGATTAATGAACTCATAATCCGTTCTTCCCAACCAATAAAGATTGCAACCACCATCGCTAAAATAGCAGAAGATACCATTTGAGAGACAGGTAGGAAGGATTGGAGTAGTTCAATCATTGTTGATGAGACGATAAGAAGCATGAGGATGACGATGATTCTTGTCATCCATTGATTGTTTTCTGCTTCGGTGTCAATAACGTCAAAGTGAAGAAGAATGTACATCACCATTAATGGGGTGAACAACAGTAGTAGGGCTTCAGTAGTGAATTTGTACCAGATTGCATAGCTTGCGGGAAATGTTTCACATTCTGTAACCATGCAACTCTCTACGATGTCTAAAACTGCAATATCTGCGATTCCACTGATGATTCCAACAAGAAGAATCAGGAAGATAACGATTGTAAAACTAGAAACTCCTTTCTTATTTGCTCGCCATGTTTCACCAGCTACTAAACATAAAATCGAAATGGATCCTAATGTATTAACAACTGTATCACCAATTAAATTGGGTAGATATGAATGTGATTTCACACCCTCCTCAATTGCAAATCTACCGATAAATTCGTCATTAATAGAAATGAGTTGTGCAAGCCACCAGGTCATTTGAGAACCAAAAAATGCGACGAGAATGATACCTGCAGCAAGTGACATCCGTCTTGCTGTTTCGTCATTATTCACCATTTCTTCAGATAAAAAGCGGAAATAAACTGGGATGCTTATGATAAAGCAAGGTATTGTCAATACCTGCCAAAATGTGTTGTATTTGTAATCCGTTAACATCATTGTGATGACAATAACGAGTCCTAGGACAAAGGTAATTGGTCCAACTAATTTGATTGAGGATTCTTTTTGTAAGACAGGGTAAGGATACACTAGAGGGAAGAGAGCAAGGATTGCGAATGCAGCAATGGTAAACGAATAATACAGATATTGGAAAACACCAAGGTCGGAGGATTCGTTTGCGTACATAATGTCGACCCAGCCTGTTTCTTGGATCGTGGCAGCTGCATAACGGAGACCAAAGAAAATAAGACACCAACCTAGCATCAAACCAGCAAGTTTGTCCATCCAGATTCGGTTTTTTGATCGGTTAAGAAGAATGAGAGTGGTTACTCCCAAAAGAAAGCAAACAATGGCTGCGACTGGAACAATCGATTCCTGTTCAGCCATACTTCTTCCTTGTGTTCCTATTTTATACGCATTCTCCTAAAATTGGAAGGGGATATGAGGGTTTTATTCAAGAAACGTTCACTCAGAGAACGTTTTGATTGGGTATACGAGTATGTTTTGACTCAGTGAGGTTGTATGTAACTCGTTGCGTCCCTTTTCCTTTGGATTTTTTTCCAATTAAGTTAACATGTCCGAGTTCTGATGTGTTTGCGACGTGCGTTCCTGCACATGGGCACATATCTACTCGGTCACCAATTTCAACCACACGTAGATTTTTTACACTAGCTGGAAGGAGATTCATATTTGTTCGATCGGGTGGCATGATGTTGTTAATTTCGTCACGCGTCATTATGGAGTCTGATATTTCTAGGCCCGAGTCAATATGTATATTGACAGCATCAACAAGTTGATTCAACATGGTTTCATCAAAGGAGATGGGATTGAAATCTATGCGGGATTTGTCGGCATGTATTTGGTTTCCTACTGTTCGAACCCCATCAAACAATTCGTATGCTATTCCACTCACTAAATGTTGAGCTGTGTGCATACGCATGTGTTTGTATCTTGTCTGCCAATCGATGGTGCCACGAATTTCATCACCAGAGGAAAGTTGGTGGTTTTCCTCAATGGTATGTATGATTCGGTTTCGACCACGCACTTCGGTTACTGTAAGTGGTCCGTTTGGTCCTGAGAAGGTGCCTGTATCCCAATGTTGTCCACCACCAATTGGATAGAAAAGCGTTCGATCCAAAATTATGTTGTTGTTATCCACCTCTAAAACTGTAGCGTCAAATTGGTATGAATATGCTGCATCGATAGATTCTAAGTACAATTTTTCTGTCATTATGTGTTCACCTTAATATGTTCCACAAATTCATTCCTGTTTGAAATCGATGACTGCAGTCCCATAATGAATGATTGGTTGGCAACATAGTCGATATGATTTCTATTGTTTTTCGATTTGTGATGTTCGGATTTCCGGAAAACCAAGATTCTATGAGGCCATCTTGTCGATTAATTTGATAAATTGGGTTTTGAAAATCTGAGGTTGAAGTGTCTAAATGAACAAAACCTGTTGCTTCTTGACGTTCGACATTGTATTGTGAGGATGGTGTTGTAATTTGGTGTGGGGTGGCCCATGGTATCCAGGTGTCTTGGGTTGCATCGATCAAATGTTGGAATTGTTTCGTGCCGTTTACTTGCCCTGCTCCGACAAATTCAACAGAATAGGTTCCATTTTTCTTTCTTTCAGAATGATTAATGCGTGTCTTATGAAGAAAATGGCAGCCTTTTTTTGCTAATTCAATACTCATGGATTTCATAATCCATTCATGTCTGTGTGCTTTTTCTGTTCCTTCAAAATTTTGATCTGTTGAAAACTCCAGTGGTATGGATTCCTTACTCAAAAGAATACTTGGCCAGACGTTTGGCAGACCAAATTCAATAGAGTGATCAACGACAGTGACATCAAATCCATCAAGAAGAGCTGAATAAGCACAGCCATATCCAACAATTCCTGCCCCAACGATAAGAACGTTCATTGGTTCACCTGGCTTCAATTAAGAGCGCATCAACAGGGCAACTTGGGAGACAATATTCGCAGTATGTACACTGCGCTTGCTCGATTAGAGCGAGAAGTCCTTTCATGCTTAGAGCACTTGTTGGGCACAGGCCTATGCAAGCGCCACAACCGTAGCAAACGTCTTCATTTACAGTAAAATGAAGCTGAGCCATGAAAGTTCCACTCGTAACTCTCATATTTGACCTTCTGTAAGATGAACTGAAAATTTTTGATTTATTTTCGAGAAGAAACAAATTCGTGAAAAATACCAAAGCAAATCAATTCGTATTGAAACACCCCCTTGTTTCCACTAGAAGAGCAATATGTTGATCATAAAGAAAAACAACACAAGTAATTGTATAAGAAAAACAACGTCCACTTGAATTTTGTCGCGAGTAGTGTATATTGTTATGGGTATCTTACTATGAAAAATCGCTATCGGAACTCCCTTTAAAGTTCCAATGGAAAACAAGGGGTGTGACCCACAAGTTCATTCATGAAGGTTTTTTGGAAGGAGTATGGTCGTTTATGCTCCTGGACGAACATCTACGTATCCAGAGAACCCACCGGACAAAGGATTGCGTTATCACTTTCTTGGAGGAGCAGACGAAGTTGGTAATGTGGGAGTTGTTCTCGAGGATCCCTCAATGAATCGGCTTCTGTTGGATTATGGACTCGCTCCAACGAAACCGCCACGTTATCCCCACGAAGCTCCCTACGTTACAGATGCAATTGTAACTCACTCTCATATCGATCATTTAGGAATGGTTCCTTGGTTGTCATCAAATTACAACACAACTCTTCATGCAACAGAATTAACTGCAGCTATTTCAGAAATGATGTGGTATGATTGTCATAAAATATCATCAATAGAAGGCTATCCGCTTCCTTGGGATAAACGAGACATTGACATTGCTTTGTCTTCATGGAAAACTCATTCTTACAATAAAAATTGGAATCTTGGTGATTGGAACTTAGAATTACATCGTGCAGGACATATTCCCGGTGCAGCGATGCTCCATGTTGAAACACCAGAACGATCGGTACTGTTTTCAGGTGATTTCGATACTCGAGATTCACAATTAACTGTTGGTGCAAAGCCGATAAAATCAGATGTGTTGTTTATCGAAGGCACGTATGGAGGTCGTGATCACCCTCGTCAACAAGATGAAATTGAACGCTTTGTACAACGTGTCGTTGAGATAACCGATCGAGGTGGTACAGCACTCATTCCTGCTTTCGCAAACGGTCGTACGCAAGATATCGTTATGCTTCTTCACAAGTACTTACCCGAACTTGATGTCCACGTAGATGGCATGGGGAAAAGAGTTGCAAAATTGCAAATGGAACATCCAGAAATGCTACGAGATCCTTCAGCCCTCGAATCAGCCTGGCGTTGGTGTCGCCGTGTTTCTAGCAAATCCGATCGTAAAAAAGCTCTCAATGCCGATGTTATTGTTTCAACCTCTGGCATGCTAGACGGTGGACCTGCTATTTGGTATCTTAACCGTTTACGTCATGATAGGAGGAACGCAGTGATTTTTACAGGCTATCAAGCAATTAATACTGGCGGAAGAAAACTACTCGAGGAACGACGCGTACCAATTTTCGGGAAAATTACAAACATCGAGCTTGAAGTCGATCAATTCTCGTTTTCCACACATGCCGGCCATCAAGAGATTATCGATTTTGCCGAAGCATGTCAAGCAGAAGATGTCATCATTTACCATTCAGATCCAAACACGGCACGACCAGCCCTTGCTAAGTCTCTTGAAGCAAACGGTCATCGAGTCCATCTTCCAGAAAATGGAGTTTCTAAAATAATTTAATTTGCTGTAGGCGAAAACCATCTATACTGATTTTTACCAATATACGTTCGAAGGTGAAGCATTTGTCTACCAAGACAAGTAATGAAGAAGATTCTGAAACCCTTCGTGAGTATGCAGAATGGCGATTTAAAAAAAGTGATTCTGAAGATTTTTCAGAATGGCTTGAAAAGGAGGCTAAAAACGATCCTGCGTTGAAGAAGTATTTTATCGCTACAAAAAACACTCCACAAAGTAGTATAATTATGGATTCGGAAGAAATTGATTCAGATAAGGTTTCTAAAAAAGGAACCTCTGATTCATTAACAAAAGCCAATGACGATTTTACTTCGGGCATGACTTTGAAAGAGGCGCAAGAGATTGCTGCTGAGAAGGCGGAAGCTGAACGAATTGCTGCTGAGAAGAAAGCAGCCGCTGAGAGAGCTAAGGCTGAGAAGAAGGCTCTAAGAGAAGCTTTGAAGAAAGCCAAAGCTGCAGAGAAGGAGGCTGCGGAAAAAACCATAACGATTGAAGAAAAGATTCTCGATGTTGAGGACAAAGAAGATACAGAGTTAACAGAGAATATTAACGAGGTTCTACGTTGGCGTTTTGAGAAGAGCGAATCTAAGGACTATTCTGAATGGCTTGAAAATGAGGCAAAACACGATCCTGTGGTAAAACAACATCTCCTTACCACCAACGTACTACTAGTCACAGAAGAAGGTGCGCTCATAGGTCAATCACCATCATCCAAGCCGTCCAAGACAGAACCACCCTCTCTTTTGGAAGGCATCGTCCTGTTTTTGCTTTGTCTGCTCTTCCTTCCTATCTTTTTCATTTTTGGTTTCTTTGCTCCAAATTTATTCTTTGTTGTTATTATTTTTGCAGTACTCCTATCACTTACCATCATTCCAAACCTCTGGGCCCCTGAAGCCGATTACATGTCAGGAAAGGAAATGTATGTCATACTCTTTATACTGCTTATCTTGTTTTGCGTATACTTCTTTTATTTAGGAACCTCAGTGGAAATGTGTTTCATGTTCTGTGAAGAATAAGAAGTTCTCCTGCCATTCCCAGACGGTTAAATTGGAACCATTTATCGAAGGCATTGAATACATATACCTACAGCGCCTGTTGGTAACATGGCCGCAAAAGCACCAGGTGGAAAGAAGCGCCCACGAAGAAAGCGAAAGTTGAGACTTTCTCTTCGTCAAAACAAGATTAAGAAGGCCGACAGTTACACAGATTCACTAGGATGGTCAACCGATGTTGGCAGAACCCTTGAGGAAGCACCGAAAAAAGCGGAGCCTGAAATTATCCTAATTCAATGCGATATGTGCGGATGCCGTCTGAAAATACCAAAACCAAAACGTTCTCGATATACAGTGACCTGCTCATATCCTGAGTGCAATCACGTCATGTCGTTCGATTGATAAGGATTATATCCCAAACAAATCTAAGATCTGCCTCAACGAGGCTATGAGCATAACAACGATGAGTGTGTTTCGAACACCTTTTTGTGAAAATTTGTTTGAACCAAGCTTCGATCCTACGAACCCTCCAATCAACACAGCTACTGCAAACGGTAGTAGAATCTCCCATTCGAGAATTAATTGACCAGATACAGAACTTCCAATCAACCCTGAAAGGGAATTTACCCAGATGAAAAGAGCGGCCACGCCGGCAGTTGTTTTCGCATCACTCCACCCAAACAATAGGATGAGTGGTGAGAGAAAGATCCCCCCACCTACACCGATGATTCCACTAAGAAAACCGATGAATGCACCAACGACCAACGCAACCCAAAGTGGTGGGATGTTTGTGAATACTTCTGATGAATCGTTTCGCTTTGTTGTATGCAGTTTCCATGCAGCAATCATCAAGGTCAACGCCAGTAGTGTATCGTAAAGCTGTTCATTAACTTCAACATAACCACCAAAAAAGGCTGCAGGGATGCTTGCAATAATGAATGGTGTTGCCAATTTAAGGTTGAAAAATGCACTTTTTTTGTATGTGATGAACGCAATTCCTGCGACTAAAAGATTCAAACTCCAGGCATGTTGTTTCAGCCATACCGAATTGTTCGATGCATACGCTGTGAGTGATAACACTGCAAGATATCCTGATGCACCACCATGACCAACACTTGCATAGAGGGCCGCAATAACGAACAAGGCTAAGAGAAGGGCGAATTCTCCAAGCAGTTCTTCCATACATATTGCTGTGTACGCTAGATGAATAGTTTGTTGGATTTTGATTTTTCACATATCTCTCATTTTTATCAATTCAAAACACCCAATATTGCCGCTATTGCTGAAGAATTTTGTATGAATCACCACCTTGGTTCCCAAGATACATTCTTTAATCGGGTTTGATGAGAAATGAGCAAAGAGGCTTAGGTATGAAGGAAGTACCCTATTTCTTATCTTTGGATCAAGCCATCCATCTTTCTTCAAAACACAAACTAACCCCAACGCTTGAATACGTTCCACTAAACGATGCTCATCAACGAATTCTTTTCGAGGACATAAAATCAAAAGTCAACGATCCACCATTCGATAATTCAGCAATGGACGGTTTTGCTGTTCGTTTTGAGGATACAAATACTTCACCAGTAACCCTTCCTATTGTTGCTACTTCGCAAGCTTCTGCAGGCGATCAAAATCTTTCATTAAAACAAGGCGAAGCCATTCGAATCATGACAGGGGCCCCAATGCCAATTGGTGCAGATGCAATCATTCCAGTTGAACTTTGTACTGTTGATGGTATGGAGGTCACTTTGAACGAACCCTCCAAACCCCATTTCATTCGTAAGTGTGGGGAGAACATTGGCAAAGACGAGGTTGGTCTGGTGAAGGGCACATATCTTACCCCCCAAGCGATTTCAATGTGTGCTACAATGGGGTATGCTTCTCTACCAGTCGTTAAACAACTACGAATCGGAATCATGTGTACTGGTGATGAGTTGAAAATACCGGGTGAAGAATTAAAATTTGGTGAAATTTACGAGTCAAACTCTTACGGTCTTACAGGTCTTGTGAAAATGCTTGGACATACACCAATACGTTACTCATCGGTTGTTGATTCCATTGAAGCGCTTCGCGAGCAATTCGATAAGGCAGCATCAGAATGCGACCTTTTCATTACTTCTGGTGGAGTTTCAATGGGGGAATGGGACTTTGTTCGCAAACTGATGGAAGATGAGGGAGACGTTGTGTTTTGGAGAGTTAAATTACGTCCAGGTTCGCCTCCGTTGTTTGGGCATTGGAACGGGACTCCGATGTTTGGTTTACCGGGAAATCCAGTGAGCAGCCATGTTGTCTTCCGTATGCTGGTCGTTCCCTATTTACGTGCTTCACTGGAAACACCCTTCCCCTACGACCGCGTTGTACATGCACGACTCGCATCGAAGTTACGCTCGACAGAGGATTGCTTGACACTCCGTCGCGTGAGTCTTAAATCCACCAAAGACGGTTTCGTAGCTGAACAGCACAAACACCAAGGCTCAGGGAACATTGATAGCTTATCTCAAGCGGACGGTTTGACACTTTTACAACCAGGTCAATCAGGGGCAATTGGAGAGATCATTGAAGTTCTTTTGTTATAAGGTGGACGCAATGAAAAAAAAGGTCCAATCAACCAACACTCTTCTTGATGTGCTCAAGCAAATGCTACCGCAGACAAGTAGCAATACACTACGAAAGATGCTCACCAATCAACGCATTACAGTGGATGGCGAGACAATCCACCGTGCAAAACACACGGTTGAGAAAGACCAAACCGTGGAAATACATCCAAAACCAAAACATTCGGTCGAGGAAGATCGAAAAGAGAATGCAAAATCATTGAACTTGGACGTTTTGTTTGAGGACGAAAGCATTCTTGTTGTCGACAAACCCGCAAATTTACTTTCAGTAGCTACTGATCGACTGGAGACAGACACTCTACACAATCGATGTGTCGAATACTGTCAAACTGAAAACAAAAAGAATTGGTGTTACATTGTCCATCGGTTGGATAAAGCAACATCTGGGGTAATGGTTTTTGCAAAAACAGAAACCTCAAAAAAAGATTTACAACAACAATTCGCAGACCAAATGGTTCATCGCCACTATGTAGCACTTGTCGAGGGTCAATCATCACCTGGTCGTGCAGATCATCATCTTATCGAAGACAAGAATTTACGCGTTTTTATTTCTGATAAGAAGACGAAAACAAGCAAACGCGCCGTTACTACATGGGACGTAATTGAACAGAGTGAAACAGAAACCCTGCTTTATGTTGTCATCGAAACGGGCCGCCGCCACCAAATTCGAGTAGCGATGGCAGAAAACGGAACACCGGTCGTTGGAGACCGAATGCATGGATCAACGACCAATTTGTATGGGCGCATTTGCCTTCATGCAATTTCCTTAGAATTTCTTCATCCAGTGACTGATGACCCTGTGCGATTTGAGTCTGATTTCAACCCTGCGTGGAGGCACGGATTGAAGAACCCTTGACGACCCGGTACAGTTGTTCATATGTCGTCCAATCAGGAGTGGATATCGGTTCGCGGGGCGCGAACACACAACCTCCAAGACATTGATGTAAAATTACCACGAGGCCAATTTGTTGTTATTTCTGGAGTATCTGGTTCTGGAAAATCCAGTTTGGCATTTGACACATTGTATGCTGAGGGCCAACGTCGCTATGTTGAATCACTTTCATCTTACGCTCGCCAATTTATTGGACAAATGAAAAAAGCGGATTGTGATGGAATTGAAGGTCTTTCACCTGCAATATCCATCGATCAAAAACAAGGCTCACACAACCCGCGTTCTACTGTAGCTACCGTAACGGAGATTCAAGATTACCTTCGCCTTTTATGGGCACGAATTGGTAAACCACACTGTCCTGAATGTGGCAAAGAGGTAGCACGCCGAACCGTACAGGAAATCGTAGACGACATTGTTTGGAACTTCGAACAACACACCATTGCAATATGGAGTCCAGTTGTTCGTTCCCGTAAAGGAACGCATGTCGAGTTGTTTCGGCAATTCGTTGAACAAGGCTACATGAGTGGACGGGTGAACGGCCACGAAACAGATTTTGAGAAACCCCCCACGCTCGACAAGAATTTCCGTCACGATATTGACGTTAGAATTGATCGGTTTGTACTGACGAAAGACCGCCGTCATCGGACGACGGAGGCTGTTGAGAACGCCCTTCGCTTAGGAGGTGGAGCACTTGCAGTAACGAGCCTTAAACAGCCAAAGACAGTGACGGAGCAAGACGGATTGCACCGACCAGAACATTCGGAAGGAACCACAATATCATGGTCTGAAGATTTTGCTTGCCCAGAACATGGTGCGTTCATGCCAGAACTTTCCCCTCGAGTCTTTTCCTTTAATTCCCCTCTCGGAGCATGCCCAGATTGCCAAGGGCTGGGTATACAACGTCAGTTCAATCCGGAATTGGTTGTTGATGAAACGCTAACTGTCGCTAACGGTTGCGTTCTTCCATGGCGTCAGTCGATGTCGCCTGGATGGTACAAAAAACTCCTGATTCAAGTTTGTGAACATTATGGAATTTCTCCCAATGTTCCATTCGGACTGCTTGATGAGGATGCCAAGGACATTCTTCTATACGGCTCAGGATCAACGATTATTCATTTCCATTTCGAGTCCGATAATGGTTCTGTATACAAGATGAATCGACCCTGGGAAGGAATTATTTCGCGGCTTGAGCGGACGTATGCTGAAACCTCATCCGACCGGACTCGGAACCGACTCATTGCATGCATGACGGATCTCGATTGCCATGCCTGTCAGGGTGAAAAACTGAATCCAGCAGCGCGGTTTGTTACAGTTGGTGGAATTCGACTTCCCGAAGTTAGCCGTAGTTCGGTTCATGAGGCGTATCAACTCATCAAAGCTCTTCATCCAGAGGGCGACGGCCCTCCGGAGCAATATGCGGATGTTCTCTCAGCACTTGACGATCGATCCCTGTTTATTGGAAACGAAATTCTCAAAGAAATTGAAAATCGGTTAGGCTTCTTGGAGTCAGTGGGATTGGATTATTTGACACTCGATCGAAAAGCGAACACACTTTCTGGTGGAGAAAGTCAACGGATCCGACTTGCAACGCAAATTGGGTCGCGTTTAACAGGCGTTATGTACGTTCTGGATGAACCATCAATCGGGCTTCATCAAAGGGATAACGAGCGACTTTTGCAAACCTTAAGAGAACTTACCGATCTTGGGAACACCCTTTTGGTCGTCGAGCACGATGAAGACACATTACGTCAAGCTGACTGGATTTGCGATCTTGGACCCGGAGCGGGACTCGAGGGCGGCATCATTGTTGCAAACGGTCCGCCTAACAAAATTATGAAATCAAAAAGTTCCGTTACAGGAGCCTTCCTCTCCGGTCGCCGGTCCATTGAAGTGCCTATAAATCGGACCTCACCATCAAAAAAATGGCTTCAAGTTAAAGGTGCTCAGCACAACAATCTCTCCAACATCGATATTGACATACCA
>PBSP01000072.1 GCA_002726845.1 Methanobacteriota archaeon
GCTCGCCCATTGAGTTCGACTACCGTACCTGATTCAATCAGTGCTGGCGCAAGAAAGAATGAAACGAGGAAAAAAAGACTGATGCCACCTATCCATCGGCCTACTTTTCGGTCCCTTGCCCTCGAATCAAGGCCGTTTCGCTCCATGCTCATATTAAACGAATCCACCCTTTAGTTCTTGGTTCATCGACGGCTTCATCCCTTTTGGTGCTGTGGGAGTGTTATGTCGGAGACCTCAACCGAGCCAGTCGGCTTGTGGCTCGGCATACAAGCAGGGGCGTTTTTGGGCCTGTATTTTGGATTCAGTCTTGCGCTTGTATCGGCCTTAACAAGCCCTGAAGAGTTGATGCGAATTGTTTACCTGATCACATTTTTTCCGATGGTTGGAGGTATACTGCTTGGCCCGTTCCTTTCACGAAGAGAACGTCCAGTTGCCTCTTCAACCCCTCCCATCCAACGGACTTTGCACGCTTTGGACGGCATGGATGAGGGGCAAGGAAAATGGAGAGCCTTGAGCCACGTCCGAAGCGATGGTCGGACCGTGCGAATCGATCTTCATGATTCATCTAAAGTCGAGGAAATTCTCAATCGAACAAACCCTCTAACCAACGAGTTTCCTATTCGTTACATGGTTGGCCGCGGGGCAACGGCAAGTCGACAGCCGGAATTGCGTGGCACGGTTCTCTCAATTCTCGACCGTGAGTTTCCGAAAACCAGACAATCACGATACACATCAGCCATTGAAATTTCACCTGAGTTGCCCGAAAGACTGCGGAATCAGCGAAAGAGAGTGAACATCTTGCTCGCTGTTTTCTTACCCATTGCAACCTTCCTTGGATGGCTTGAAATGAGATAAACTCAACGTCGATTCACTTATTTCAATGAACTTCGAGTAGATACCATGCGGGAAGTCACCTTCTTTTGGAGGACCGACCGTTTGGGGGCCGTTGGCATCGACTCGGTTCTAAAAATTGCGAAACGCATCGAGTTCCTCTCTTACATCAAACGGGTTCCTAAAGACATTCGTTGTTTGTTTAAATTCCATTTGCATGAGGGGAAATCAATCGACGACCTGCGAACCATTGACTCCTTGGAAGTCTTGGAAATCCTCCAAGAGTCGGACAATCCTGATGAAGGCCATTTGCTCATTTGCAGAGTCATTCATCCCCTTCCAACTCTCAACGCTCGTACAAACGGGACTTACGCCATTGCAGGCTCAAAACTTGACGGAGAAGGGCTAACATACATCTTACAAGGTTCTTCAATTAAACTGCGCTTGCTTTCTGGCGTCCTTCGTTTGATGGCCAAACCCGACAGAATCAGTGCAAGAACCCTCAAGCTTACACCTCAAAATCATGAATCTGTCCTCACAGAAAAGCAACTCAAGTTGGCAAAATTCGCTTACGATAGAGGATATTACGACCTTCCCAAGCGCATTAAAATCACCGAACTTGCTGAGCAGCTCGGACTTGCTCGAGCGACGATATCTGAACATCTTACCAAAATCGAAGGAATTCTAATGGACGATATGTTTTCATCGATGACGGATGTTCGCTTAACAGCAGAACAAGCGCAATCGATCGTTGAGACGATGGAGGTGGATATGGAACAAACCACCGCCTACCAGACCGAATCCTTCTCGGGATTGATTTCAAGAATTAAGGAAAACATTGCAGAAGATTTGCCTCAGGACACCGAGCAGGTCCCCGAACTCGACGCAGACGAGCATCCCGAAAATATTCTCAAGCGCATCCAAGATGACATCTCTTAATTCGCTCATGTTTTTATTGGTCAATGGAGTGACTCTACTATGGACGAAATGAGGCAACTTCTTGACCGGATATCCGATTCCGGGATTGAAGTACCTCAATCGGTACGAAAAGCAATGTATGAACTGCACCTTGAACAATTTACAACCTATGATTTTGATGGGTTTTTTCACGATCGACCTGTCGTCTTCATGGAGACCGAAAACGGTGGTGTGAAAACCATCTCAGCACCGCACATGATTGTTACGCTGCTCCACCACCTTGAATTAAGCGAAGGGCAAGAGGTACTCGTTGTAGGATCGAAAAGTGGATACATTGCTGCTTTAATTGCAACAATAATAGGCGAAAACGGGCGTGTACTTCTCATCGACCCGTCTCCTGAAATCGTCCGTCATACTGCAAACGCACTTTCAGGGTGGCCAACCGTTGATCTTCGACAAGTTGAATCCATCGACATTGCGCCAATCGAACTGCCCGGTGAATTGAACAGGATTTTGATTACGGGTAGCGTGGAGTCCGTACCAAACTGGATGGAAGAACGCATGATTGAAGGCGGTTTCGTTATTGCGCCAATCGGTGATCAACATCACCAAGAGTTGATGAAAATCGAAAGACAATGCGGCACATTAGAACCAACATCCCTGGGTCCAGTTTCGTTTGGCCCTGTTGACATCATTGAAAGTGAGCCTCAACCGCTTTCAGCAACAGAAATCGCTGATTTAATTGAAACATTGATCGAAACGTGTCATGAAATGGAACTCTGTGGTGCAGAAGAACTTCAACAACTTGGGATTATTTCAGACGAGCTCCGAACCATGCAAGACGCAGAAGAAGAGAATCTAGAGGCTTTCATCACCGAACACATGCAACACTTTGTTCAATTATGGCCAATGATTCAGTTGATGTTCGCACCAACATTGGCTCGTCCTGGTGACGAAAATGTGAATGATGAGCAGAGGTTCCACTTCGATGAATTTACACCCTGAGGTGATGCAATGGCTTCGACCATCCAAACGGCGATTGCCAGATTAAAACATAAGGATGTTCGCCAACGGCGTCGAGCCGTTCGAGTTTTGTTCGATTCAAACGCACATGAAAGTGTGGAAGCCTTTTCCCAATTTCTCAACAGCAAGGATGTCTGGTTCCGGAACAAAGCCATCGAAGCATACCGCCGTTGGGCTCCTGAACACGCACCTCACCTCTTGGAGCATTTGGCACTGCAGAACGAAATTGACGGACAGAGGTGTGTTGCTGCAGTCCTCGATAAAGTGAAAGATTCAAAATTTGCAGCCAATCTTGCTCGTTTGTTGTTGGATTGTGGTGATGTTGTGGTTGTTCGACGTGCAGTCAATCAACTGATTTCAACACAAGAAGCCACCGAGACTGAGTTGCGCCGATTTCAGACGTCCAAAGACCATGCGATTCGTGCGTATGCTGCGATAAACAACGAAGATGCAGAGGAACTTATCCTTGCTTTACAGGACCCTCACCCCGATGTACGTTGGCAAGCAGCAACCTCTTTGATGCTAATGGATTTGAATTCAGAGCAAAATCAGCAACTCCAAAACGCAATCGAACATGACGACGCTTTGTGGAAACTTGCGATTCCAATTGCTTTAGAACACAATCGTCCAAATCTGTCTGAGCTGATGACCTCAAAGAACAACTCAAAGCGACGTTTTCTTGTTCAAACCCTCAGAGATGTTGTTTCAGATGCAGACGATCCACGTCTGAGGACGCTCATCGATGGGAACGGAACCTCGCTCGTAGCTCGTTGGCTTGTCGGTCGTAACGATCCTAAAAGCGATGAACTACGAAACGAATTGTTGTTTGATGAACGTGTCGACAGTATTGACAAATCAAGGCTTCTTGAGCGCCTTTTGCATCGTCAAGGAGAACCTGCCATTCAAGAACTTGCCTCAAAGTTGTTGGATTCTTCAAACGATGACCTCGTTCTAAGCGCAGCACAGAACCTATACACTGCTTAGAACAACAGCGTACCATGACAGATTCAGGTGTTGTGTTCAGAGTGGACGCACTCGATGCAGGAGATCAACGATTGAACGTTGAGATTGAGGTCAATGCTCCATTTACTTCGGCATCGCTCAAATTATCGTTTCCACGATGGGTTCCCGGATCGTATTTTCTTCGAGAACCCATTCAACATGTGTCGCATTTGAAGGCGTGTGATGAGAACGGGAACTTACTGAAAGTAACAAGGAAGGAAGTGGACTCTATTGTGGTAAAGGACATTCAAAAGGTCTCAAAGGTTTGCATCAAGTATCAACTACTGTGCGTGGAGAACACCGTTCGTTCAAACCATTTTGATGATTCACACCTTCACCTCATGCCTCCATTTACGTGGTTTCTCCCGACCTCTGGGATCGCCCCTGAACGGATGGACAAGAAGCACCTCATCGAATTTATTTTACCATCAAATTGGAACGTATCAACCCAATTAACCTTGGAGGGACAGAAGGAAATCGATAATGCTCGACACCTCTCCTATTCTGCCGAGCATCGAGACGCATTGCTTGATGGAATTGCAGAATGCAATGCAAACGAAATTCGTCGTTTTACCGTCGATGGACGCCAACATTCGCTTCACTACTGGGATGCTGGAGGCCATACACCCAATGAGATTATGATGCAACGATTTATTCATGACATGAAAAACATAATTGCAGAACACCATGCGCTTTTCGGAGAATTGGAAGAGCCATACCATACCATTCTTCATCTTACCGATGGGGGACGGGGCGGACTTGAGCACACAAATTCACAGACCTCAATGGTTCCAAGAACTTCCCTTCAACCGGGTCATGTTGAGGATTATCGAGATCTTGTAAGCTTATTCAGTCATGAGTATGTTCATCAATGGAATGTGAAGCGTTTGCGCCCCAAACGATTCTTGGATTACGATTTGCAAAGAGAAGTCAATACCGATCTCTTGTGGTGGTTTGAGGGAGCAACCTCCTGGATTGGCGACATTATGTGCCTACGCTCAGGTGCATGGAGTTCAGAAGATTACTTTGCCGATATGAAGCGTAAACTCAAACGCCATCACACGCGAAGCGGTTCTTCATGCCAATCCCTTTGCGAGGCAAGCCATGAAGCATGGATACACCTCTATAGAAGCCATGCTTACTCAAGAGAGACTCAAATATCATACTACCTTGAAGGTGAACTTACAATGTTCGCTTTGGATGCAGAATTGCGAAAACGATCGAAAGGAGAAACCGGAGTCTGTGATTTGATGCGGAAAATGTATGAAAAACACAACATTCACGTTGAAGATGAACGGATGAGAGGCGTCCAATACAACGACATTCGCAAGGCTCTCACCTCCCTGAGTGGTGGTCGCAGGCTTGGTTCGTTTTTGGACGAGATAACGAAAGAGGCAGGTAACCTTGATTTGGACAGAGCGTTCTCTCTCTTTGGTCTAAAGTACACACCTTCCGAAGAACCAAAACGAAAAGAGGGGACTGAGTCTGTTGTTTGGGAAAACTTTCGTCAAGGATGGCTTGGAGTTCACGTGAGAACTCAAGGGAACAAACTCAAAGTTACCAGTCACATGCAGAATTCTCCGGCTCGTGAGCGGTTGCAAGTTGGAGACGAAATCGTCGCAATCGATGCACTACGGGTCGTCAATGCTGAACAATTGAAGTCCAACTTGAAAGGAAAAGTCGGTACCTCCGTTCGCGTGATGTTTGCGAGGAATTCTGTTATGAACAGCCTTCTGCTTGATGTCGTCCCTGAACCAAATTACCCAACCGTTTCCACAAGTGAAGGAAATCGATTGTGGAAATCTACGATACGATCGCGTCAGGTTGGCTCGGAGTGAGGAGAGACAAACGGCGCAAAGAAGCGTGGATTGGAGGAAGGTAATCCGAAATACGATGTCTCGTGGTCTTCGGAGGAAACAGTTTCGCTGAGAGTGCCATATCGATGACGTCCTGTTTTGTGATCGAATCCAAGGATGATGCAGGCCAGAGTTCGAGCTCCACAGTATCGTCCTTCAGATAATCGATGCACACTGCGGGAACACGGGCAAGATCCAGTCGCTTTGCTACAGCATAGCGATGATGCCCATCAAGAATGGTTCCTGTGGCTTTGTCTGCAATCAGTGGTTTGGTGAAACCATCCCATTTTAGCGTCATCTCAAGCAGTTTTTCCATGTTCTTCGGTTTGATTTCTTCATGAGGTTTCAGCCACTCGACGGGGACCAGCCGCACATCATTTTCACTCCAAGACATGGGAGAACCTATCAAATCTACAGGATAATGCTTTGTCTTGAATCAACAGGCAAGGTTGAATGTCGGACCTAGACCCTGAGCGCGGGATGCAGGTTTTGCCCCTGCCAAATGCCTTGATGTCAATGGTTGACCGGCTTCCAAAGAGTCTCATCAATGTCCTTGATTGGTTCCATGAAAACAAATCAAGCGTTTGGATTGTCGGAGGTGCCAACAGGAATGCATTACTTGGTATCAATGTACAAGAATATGACCTCGCTACTACGATGACACCCGAGGAGATGAAGACATACCCCGATGTAATTCCGACCGGTGAGCGTTACGGAACCATCACGTTCAGGAACGACGGTGATTGCTTCGAAGTTACCACGTTACGCACCGAATATGGATACAACGATGGGAGAAGACCGGATGAAGTGCATTGGGGTGATTCGCTTTTGGAAGACCTCTCTAGGAGAGATTTCACCATGAATGCAATCGCAATAAACGTAAACAAACAACGATTGTTTGACCCGTTTAATGGAATCAACGATTTGAAACAGCGGAGGATTCGATCGGTTGGAGAAGCGACTCGACGTCTTAGCGAGGATGCTTTGCGAATTTTACGCGCCTATCGTTTTATGGATCAAGGTAAAGCAGGTATTTGGTGGCCTGAACGTCAACTTAGTGAGGCGCTTCGTGACACCAAACCAATGCTCAACAAAATCGCATCCGAGCGAATTTGGTCTGAACTCAAGAGAATCCTCCTTGGCGATCATGCGACTGAAATCGTCCAAAGAATGGCTGACGATGGTATATTCAGGCAATTGTTAGCAATCGACTGGATACAAGACGACCAGCGGATACAAGTACTCAGTCAAATTAGTGGGAGCAACCCAATCGACCGATTGGCGATAATGTTGAGAAACTTTGACCAAAACCAGTGCGAAGAAGTAGCGAAGAAACTTCGATTGAGTCGTTCTGAAAGGAAAGAACTCATGTTTCGGCATTCAAAGTTCGGCCATCTTCCACAGAATATGGATTCTTCCATGCGGATTTTCGCCGTTGTTCTAGGTGAATGGAGTCATCAACATTTGCAAATTGAGAAAATGTTTGCACGTCATGAATCCTCAAAGCTCGGCTACACCGAGGCCGATGTTGAACAACGTCTCCAGAGATTGAAACGACTCAATGTCGATTGGCGTACCGAACCAATCGCTGATGGAGAATTCATCATGCAACGAACGGGTATGAATCAGGGTCCAAAACTCGGAGCTTTGAAGGACTGGCTGTATCGGGAACAGGTCGCTCGAAACCTACAGACATTGGAGGAAATTGACACCCTCCTCTGCACTCTTGCATGGCAAGTAGAGGATTCAACACATTGGCCAAAACTTCAATTCCCCTGACATCATGGATAGTTCATACTGAGATGTTCGGGCGTGAGTAAATGTCGGTAAAAAAAGCGCTTCAAGCAAAAATGGAAGAACACATCCAAGAGATGATCACAACAAACCCTATGATTGGCCAACTCAATACACAATTCACAAGTTGGCTTCTCGGTTCAGGTCTGACCGGAGCGGAAATCATCGGAATGATTGATACGAACATGGATGCAGTCATACAACCAAGCGAACTTTCAGGTGCCCTCGAGAAAACGACAGGAACGCAGCCACCTGGATGGGTCATCAATGGTCTAATATCGGTTCTTGATACGGACAAGGATGGAACTGTTACAGTTTCAGACCTTCACACATATTTCGAGACCATCGGTTTACCAAGCGGTATTGAAGAGCAACCAGAAGTCACTCCAGAACCGGATGAGTTCGAAGAGTTTAATCAGGAATTGGAAGAGGAGGCGAGACAACAAGCCGAAGAAATCATCCGCCAACAAGAGGCTGAAAAACAACGCAAACTTGAGGAACAGCGGGCGCAGGAAGCTGCTGAAAAAGAAGCTGAACGGATGCGAAAGGAAGAAGAGGCTGCAAAGGCGAAACCTGAGGTTACAGTCATTGACGAGTATGGAGCACCGCTTAGTCATGCACGCTTTATTGAAGTCCTCGACGGTATGAAACTTAGCAGTGAGCGACGCAAAGCGATCGAACAGTCACAATTCCAACCCTGCTCTATTCAAATCAAATCCATAGAGAGGACGCTCGTAGGTGTAGGGCCGCTGAAGAATGGGATGACAATTGTTGGATTCCTTGATGGAGAGGACGGGATGGAAGTTGAGCTCAGATTACCGCTCACCGATACGGAGCGTGCAATGAATTTTCAAATCAATCAATCAGTTGAGGTTGACGCTCGGATTTGCGATTGGAACGTTGGACGCAAGAGAGCAGTGCTGACTGAATCAGATTCAAACAATCTATAGAAGGCTACGGGCGACAACTATACGTTGAACTTCTTGTGTTCCCTCATAGATTTGTGTAATTTTCGCATCTCTGAAAAATCGTTCGACTGGGAATTCTTTGGTATAGCCGTAACCGCCGTGGATTTGGATTGCTCGTTCTGTAACCCACATCGCTGCATCACCTGCGTAAAGCTTTGCCATGCTTGCTTCTTTGGTGTGACGTGGCCCGTCGTGTTCGTAATGTTGTTGCTTTGCCCAAGATGCTTTGTAGACAAGATGTCGGGCTGCATCGATCTGGGTCGCCATGTCTGCAAGGTATCCCATGATCATCTGATGATGAGCAATCGGTTTCCCAAAGGCTTCTCGCTCGTGCGCATACTTCAGTGAAGCCTCATACGCACCTTGTGCTATACCGAGAGCTTGTGCAGCGATTCCAATGCGGGAATTGTCGAGTGCATTCATGGCAATTGGGAATCCGTTTCCTGAACCTTTGATGACATTTTCAACCGGTACCTTACAGTTTTCCAAAACCAACGTACATGTATCCGAGGAGCGAATGCCGAGTTTGTCTTCTTTCTTTCCGACGGAGAAACCTTCGAAGGATGAGTCTACAATGAACGCAGTGGTTCCACCGTGTCTCTTAACGCCGTAATCGGGGTGATCCACATCTTTCGCGAAAAGAACAATGATCTTTGCTTGTACACCGTTGGTAACCCACATCTTCTCACCGTTCAAGAGGTAATGGGTTCCATCGTCGGAGAGTTTGGCTTTGCATGACATTGCTGCAGCATCTGTACCAGCGCCTGCTTCAGAAAGTGAGTACGCACCTACTTCTCCTTCTGCGAGTCTTGTGAGGTAGGTCTTTTTTTGATATTCGTCGCCATGTAATGCTATTGTTTTTGCACACAGACCGACATGAACACAGAACATCACCGAGAACGAAGGATCGACGCGAGCAAGTTCCTCTACAATGATCGATTCCGATATGTCGTCCACGGGCATACCTCCATAATCCTCTGGAACAGTAACGCCTTGCAAACCGAGTTCAAGGAATTGTTTCCATTCCTCCGACGGAGGTGTTTGGGTCTGGTCACGATGCTCTGCTGTGGGTGCTAGGACCGTCTCTGCAAAGTCCCGTACCATGGCTCGAATCATGTCTTGTTCATCTGTTGGTTTAAAGTCCATCTCCCCACCAATATAAGCTAAGTGTGGCCCTCACTTAATGGATGTGCTGTGACCATATCGCAACGAACATGGCGATGATTCATATAGGAGTTGTTTGAGCCGCGTATAGGTGACAGCACGTGGAAGAAGAAGTTGTTGAATTTAACATCGCACACAACCGCAAATATTCGATTGACCATCTCTGGTATCAAGAAAAAGATGATGAAAAAATCATGGTCGGTATCAGTGAATTCATGGGCGTTGAAATCGGAGAGGTTTTGCGCGTCATTCTTCCGCAAGCCGAAACCGTCGTCGATGAGGGTCAGGATATGTTTTCTCTGTGGACGGCAGATGAAAAAATAGCGTTTACTGCACCATTCTCAGGCACTATCACAGAGGTAAATGGCGAAGTCGAGATCAATCCGGACCTCGTCAATGAATCCGCATACGACCTAGGGTGGATTTTGGTTCTTCAACCGTTCCAATTTGACATGGAAAACCTATTGGAGCCTGATGAGTAC
>PBSP01000073.1 GCA_002726845.1 Methanobacteriota archaeon
GCTGATGCAGAGTCGGCTCATGAATCCAGCGGTTTCACTTGAATCGCTTGGAGCATGCACAATGCTGAGTGTATGCTATCGATTAAATAGCAAATTCATTTGGAGTAAATCGACCAACATGACTGAAACCGTCGAGGAAAACCGCTTGCCCGTAACTGTGCTGACAGGGTTCTTAGGATCTGGGAAAACAACACTTTTGAATCACATCCTTACAGATACGGAACACAAAATGAAGTTCGCAGTCATCGAAAACGAATTCGGTGATGTCGGAATTGATGAGAACATTCTCGTTGAAACTTCGGAAGAAAGCATCATTGAGGTAATGAATGGGTGCATTTGTTGTACGGTTCGAGGCGATCTCACCGAACTACTTGACGACATGCACGAGAGAATCAAAGACTTTGACGGTGTAATTATCGAAACAACGGGACTCGCTGACCCCGCTCCAGTTGCCCAAACGTTCTTCGCAGACGAACGAATCTCAAGCAACTACCGTCTTGATGGAATCATAACCGTTGTCGATGCAAAACACATCGTTCGGCACCTTGATGAAGAAAAGCCAGAAGGCGTCGAAAACGAATCCGTTGAACAACTTGCTTTTGCAGACCGAATTATGCTCAACAAAATCGATTTGGTAAATGACGAAGAGCTCAGTAGCGTTGAGAATCGTGTAAAATCCATCAACGCCTTTGCTCCCATTTTTCATACGGAAAACAGCGTTATCGATCCTAAGGAGCTCATCAACATCGGAGCATTCGACTTGGAAAAGACGCTTGAGATGGATCCCGAATTCTTGGATACATCGGCAGAACATGAACACGATGATCGCGTCACATCCACAAGCATGAAGTTCGAGGGGGAGCTCAACGTTAACAAACTCGAACGTTACATTGGTGGTCTGATTCAAGACCATGGCGAAAACCTGTTCCGATACAAAGGGGTACTCGCCGTTAAAGGCATCGACCGAAAGTACGTGTTCCAGGGTGTTCACATGCTCTTCGGCGGTGATTTTAGCGATGATATTGGTCTATGGAAAGAAGGCGAAACCCGAGAATGCCGCTTCGTCTTCATCGGTCGCGACCTTGACCATGAAGCACTCCAAAACGGACTAATGGAGTGCCGTGCGGAGGAACTTCGATTCAAAGAAGGCGACACTGTGTATGCCAACATTGGCGAGTTCACAGAAGGGCGCATCCTCAAGACTTGGGACCAAGGAAATCCTTACCGTGTTGAAATTCAAAACGAAGACAAAACCAACGTTTGGGTGCCCATTGACAACGATGATTACGTTCGGTCTGCCCAATCCTAGATGTAGCCTGCATAGCAATACACGTCTCTTGTTCTGATGGGAATAAGAATATATAACCAGCAGTCTCAAGTTAATTCATGCGCAATTTAATTATCTGGATAATCATCGCAGCCCTAGCCACTCAAGTTACAGTGAATACCATTGATTTGAGTAACGAATCAATCGAGCCAAATTTTGTGGACGATCAAGAGTCCCTACAAACATCGGCTCGAGACTCTCACCAAATGGCCGGTTCTGATGACGGTGGCAACCCAAACTGTAATTTTACAAACATGGCAGATGGAATGGGGGGGCCCGTTTGGGAGAGCACTGGTTCCTACAATATGCATGATATCGTGGAGTGGCCTGCGAACTCTGGCCATTTCTGGCAAACTACGACTGCTGGGCCGACAGGTGAACCGAGCGAAGCGGGCAAGTGGATTGGACCATGTTCATGCGAGGAAATCGCAGAAGCTAGCGGAATTACATGGGATTCAACATCCGCTTACGATCCTTGGCAGATTTTGGAGTACAATGGCGGCATCTGGTTTGTACAAGACGCAGGTACAACTGCTGGAGATATCCCGCAAGAGGGGTCTGATATCTGGACTCTGTGTGAAGATTCATGCGCATCACTTGTTGGTGTGTCCACGCCAGTGTGGGAAAATTCAACTCTTGTAAGTCAAGGAGACGTCTATGAATATCCAGCCAACTCAGGACATTACTACGCAATTGTCGGCGTAGGCATGACCAACCAAACGGTTGGAGCTCCAGGTGAAGACCTCGACGCATGGGGCGACCCACTCGATTGCGATTGCAAGGAGATCTGGGAAGACAGTGGAGAACCTGTTTGGGATAGTCAAATTACGTATGCTGTCAATGCTGCGGTCGAACATCCATCTGGTTCAGGGGACATCTGGATTGCAATCGCACCATCAACGACTGCAGGTGTTGAACCAGGAGAGCCTTGGGCTGACGGCAATCAATGGGAACTATGCGAATCTGGTGGAATGACCACCGGTGGACCATGTGGCGGTATGAATTTTGTTGGGGTTTGGGACACTCTTTCTCGAGTCTCAACAGGCGAAATTTACGAGTATCCTGCTGGTTCCCAAACATACTATGAGGTCATCATCCAGGGATACGTAGACCAAGAGGTCTCGTCACCAACCATCGATTTGGACGTCTGGGCAGAGGTCGATTGTCCATGTCAGGAAACATGGGAAACAAATGGTGAGCCTGTATGGGATTCCACCGTGACGTATTCGGCAAACGATGTCGTTGAATGGCCTGCAGGGTCGATGATGCTGTACATTGCATTACCTTCTCCGGGTCCCGGAGATGAACCGGGTGTAGACCCTGAATGGGAACTTTGCAGTGCCCCAGACGAGCCTTCTGGCGGTCCATGTGATGGTCTTAATGTTCCTGTGTGGGATAACACAACAACACCAGTTGTAGGTGACATTTACGAGTATCCTGCAAATTCAGAATCATATTATGAAATTATTTTTGTTCACGATGATCCAAATGGTGGGCCTGGCTACATTAATTTCCCTGCTGAAAACGGTGCAGATGAATTCTGGAAGCCTTACGACTGCCCTTGTAAGGAAACATGGGTGGCAAGCGGAGAACCGGTATGGGATTCTTCAACCATCTACTACGAAAATGACGTTGTTGAGCATCCAGCGAACTCTGGAACGCTTTGGATTGCACTCGATAACGGCTTCAATGGGTCAGAACCTTCGCTAACCGCTCTTGATTGGAAGCTTTGTTCGGACTCCGATATGCCATCCTCAAATCCATGCGCTGGATTGGATGTGCTTGGCGTATGGGATAATTCCAATGTTCCTGTCGTTGGAGATGTTTACGAGTATCCTGCCAATTCAGAGGACTACTGGGAAATTATCCACGATCACGGCGGTAACATAACCGAACCAGGAAGCAACGGAGCCGAGGAATTTTGGGTACCTGTTGACTGTCCATGTAAAGAGACATGGGTTGCCAATGGCCAACCTGTTTGGGTCTCAGGCACAGCCTACCCTGGAAATTATGTTGTAGAGCACCCAGCAGGATCTGGTAATTTGTACATCCCACTTGAATCTGGAGGAGTCACTACCGGAGCAGGAGAGCCAGGAGTTGACATTCACTGGGTCCTTTGTAACGGTAACGGACCAAGCCCAGGACCTTGTGAAGGTCTAGATGTGCCTGTTTGGGATAACACAACAACCCCAGTGGTCGGAGATATCTACGAATACCCTGCTAATTCAGGAATTTATCACGAAATTATATTCATTCACGACGATGCATACGGTGGTCCTGACTGGGTTGCAGACCCTATAATGGATGGTGGTGCAGATGAATTCTGGAAGCCTTACAGTTGTCCATGTAAGGAGACGTGGGTAGCAAACGGCGAGCCTGTTTGGGACAACACGTCGACATTCTATCCTGGAAATTACGTTGTGGAATGGCCTGCAGGTTCTGGTGCATTGTACATCTCTGAAGGAGGCGGCCTGACCGGGGTAATAGAACCCGGTACCGATGATGGACATTGGATTCCTTGCGATGGAAACCCCGAGGCTGAGGCAGAGCCTGAAGAAGACGACGATGACGACGACTCCATACCAAGTATCGGCTTCGTCTTCACCGTTCTTGGTGTACTCTTGGCATCAACCTTCGTTCGTCGAACGATGGATGAAGAGTAATTGTTGAATTGCTTAAGGTTGCCAAAAAACCTGGTGATGAACCTGCAGGAATGCAGGTTTTGAAACAAACACAAGCATTCAGCTTCGTGTTGGCTACGTAATTCTCGGAGCCCGTCGAATTTCGAATACCGTCGATGTTGGGCTATTTGGATCCGATTCGTTTGGAGGATCGAGACTTATTTTTTCAAGACATTTCCATTCAAATCCTTCTGAGAATAGTTTTGCAACATCCTCATCTGTAAGCGAGTAGGGTGGCCCATCCATTCCTTGTTGTGGATTTGTGTAAGTGATCATAAGCCCTACGGCATCGTTCTTGGTCGCTTTGCGAAGTTGGTCGACGTAGGCTTTCCTGAGACTTGGTTCTATGGCAACCATCGCTGCGCGGTCGTACCAAGCATCAGCCTGCACAACATTTGATTCGAGTTCAAAGATGTCCCCTTCGAGAATCGTGAACGGTTTGCTCTGGTGTTGAGTATAGTTCCTATTAACCGTCGTCAATGGATTGAGACGGTTTTCTTTGAAAAATGCCTGAATGGCATCGGAAACAAATTCCATCCCAATCACATTGTTTCCTTGATTTGCAAGCCAAACCATGTCAAGCGATTTACCGCACAAGGGAACGAGTACTTCGCATCCTTTCACTGCGTTGATGTTGCCCCAGTGTTTCGTCAACATGTCGTTAAATGAATCTCGATGCCATCCGATTTGCTCAGTCTTCCATCGTTCGTGCCAAAACGTCATGAGAATCCCAATTTAACGCATTGATGTAAAATTACTCTGATAGCATCAATACCGTACTTTCTGTCGAGTTATTGTTCTCCATATACGTTGAAGTGGATCGTAGTAGCGGTCGACAACACGTTCCTTCAATTGGATGATTGCATTATCGGTTATTTGAATTCCAGCAGGACACACTTCGGTGCAACACCGAGTGATGTTGCAATATTCAACACCAAATTCCTTCTTGATTTCGGGTATGCGGTCTTCAGTATCGAGTGGGTGCATTTCGTATTGAGCGAGACGCACTAGGTTACGAGGTCCGGCGAACTCATCGAACATTTCGTGATCGCGAAGAACGTGACATGTGTTAACGCAAAGGAAGCATTCAATGCACTCACGGAAGTGCTGTACTCGGTCCGCTTCCATTTGATTGAATTCCCAATCCATGCTTTCCGGGCCATCGATCGGTGCGATACGTTGAGCAACTTCGTAGTTCCACGATACGTCCGTAACCAAATCTTTGATGTGAGGGAACGTCTTCATCGGTCGAATTTCAATCGGTTTACCTTCGGGTGTTTCAGCAACAACATCGCTCATTCGAGTCATGCACATCAATCGTGGTCGCCCGTTGATTTCTGCAGAACACGACCCGCATTTTCCTGCTTTACAGTTCCAGCGAACAGCCATGTCAGGCTCCTGTTCGTGTTGAATACGATGCATGCAGTCAAGAACGACCATACCTTCGTCAAGTGTAATTTCGTACTCCTCAAGATCGGTTTCTCCGTCTTCGCCTCGGGCGAGCTTGAAGGCTTGCTTTTTCCCTTTCAAAGACATCAATCATCACCTCCTTGTTCTTTGGCACGCTCTGCAATCATGGCTTTTACTTCTTTAATTGCGCCTTGAAGATCTTCTCGCATTTCCTCAACAGGCTCTTGCCGTATCTTGATTTCACCTTGTTCCATCCATATGATGTTAATCGTTTTTCCCCAATATTCGTCTTCGGGTGTTGGCATGTCTTCTCGAGTATGGCCTCCACGACTCTCTTCGCGTGTCAGCGCTGCTAGAGCGCATGCACGGGAAATGTCGGCCATGTTGATCAAATCCAAGGCTTGATGCCATCCTGAGTTGTAACGCCGACTTGTGCCGGGGAACGAAGTCATCGCTCGCTCTTTGAATTCTGTAAGATCTTCAAGCGCTTCTTCAAGTTCATGTTTTACTCGAATGATTCCAACCTTGTGCTGCATCATTTCTCGCATCTCGTCGTAAATCCTGCCCGGGTTCTCTCCACCTTCCCTTGCGAAAGGAGCGACCATATCATCGATGGCCTTCATGACCTGTTTGTCATCGATGCTCGGTTGGGCGAGACTGTACGAGCGTTTCGCAGCATATTCCCCTGCACGCTTACCGAATGTGATGAGATCCGAGAGTGAATTTCCTCCAAGTCGATTGGCTCCATGCAATCCAGAGGCAGCTTCACCGCAAGCATAGAGGCACGGCACAGTGGTTTCTTGTGATTCAGCGTCCACACGGATGCCTCCCATTATGTAGTGTGCCGTTGGACCAACCTCCATCGCATCTTTGGTAATGTCAACTCCTGCCAACTCCATGAATTGGTGGTACATTGACGGCAGCTTCTTTTTGATGGCTTCCTCACCACGGTGTGAAATATCGAGGAAAGCGCCGCCGTGAGGAGACCCTCTTCCCGCTTCCACCTCAGCCTTGATCGCTTTTGCAACCACGTCACGGGTCAAAAGCTCAGGAGGACGTCGGACGGTAGCAAGTTTTCCACTAACGACTTCTTCGACCCATTGATCTGCCTCTTCGATGGATTCCGCATGGTCCCCCTGGAACATTTCTGGAACGTAGTTGAACATGAATCGCTCATCCTCACTGTTGGTTAGGCGTCCTCCTTCACCACGTACACCCTCAGTAACGAGAATTCCTCGAACGGAAGGAGGCCAAACCATTCCTGTTGGATGGAATTGAACAAATTCCATGTCACGAAGTTCAGCACCGGCCCAAAGAGCCAATGCATGACCATCGCCGGTGTATTCCCATGATCCAGAACAAACGCTCCAACACCGTGTGCAACCGCCCGTTGCGAGAACAACCGATTTTGCTGAAAATGCATGGAAGTCCCCATCAACTCGTGTGTAAGCAACACAGCCCGTGACACGATCGCCTTCCTTGAGGAGATGGCGCACTGTGTACTCCATGAAAATATCAATGCCTTCATGAATTCCTCGCTCTTGGAGTGTCCGAATTATTTCAAGACCGGTTGCATCGCCGACGTGAGCCAGTCGCGGGAAGGTGTGGCCACCAAAGTTTCGCTGATTGATGAGTAATTTAGGGGTTCGATCAAACACTGCACCCCATTGTTCCAACTCACGAACGCGATCGGGGGCTTCCTTTGCGTGGAATTCTGCCATTCGCCAGTCAGCGAGCCATTTACTTCCTTTCATCGTGTCATGAAAGTGAACCTTCCATCCATCTCGTGGATCCGCGTTCTGCAAGGCGGCTGCACAACCGCCTTCGGCCATTACCGTGTGCGCTTTACCGAGGAGAGATTTTGTGATAATCGCGGTTTTTGCACCGCATCGAGCAGCTTCAATGGCAGCACGAAGACCTGCACCGCCTGCACCGATAACGACAACGTCGTACTCGTGTTTCGTGTATTCTTCCGTCATGTATCTATCCCACCAAAACAAAGGCCATGTCCGAGATGATGTCTTCCGCCACAGCAATGGTCCACAAGTCGCCAACAAATACGAAGCCCAGACTTGCCCAAAACCAGAATCCATGTGACCGATTAAAGACACTGATGCGCTTGAAGAGACGACCGCGCAGTGCGGAAATACCGCTTGCCCATCTGTCAAGACTTCCTCCAGCGAGGTGTCGAAGTGCATGGCATGATGTCACGTACATGGTTAAGAGAAACGCTTCTGTTGCCATGATGAAGGTGCCAAAAGAGAAGCCCCAACCGGCATCAAAATGCAGGGTGTGGGTGACGTCCCACCACTTAATGACGATGATGATCATCGCTGCATAGAGAAAGTAACGATGAAGATTGTTGAAAATAAACAGTCCCTTTTCTCCACCGTAACCGATTTTTTTGTTGATTTCCGGTTCATCGACCCAGCATCCAGTGGGTGACTGAAAGAAGGTTCTGTAGTAGACTCTGCGCATGTAGTAGCACGTCCCACGGAATCCAAAAGGAATCCAGAGAACGAGAATGGCTGCGTTTACCCAAGAGGGGTGATTCCACTCATTGAGACCAAAAAGACTCCATTCCAAAATGTTCGGTGAAAATATTGGCGATACCACTGTCGAGCCTTTTAGACTGTAAGAAATGCTTTCCGGGAAGAGAATCAGTCTCCATGCGGTGTAAACCAATGCGGCGGTAAGCGCAAGCCCCATCCAAAAGGGCTGAGCCCACCAGTTGTCGATTCTATCGGTCCTTCCTAGCCCGTTTATGACGGGAAGTTTGATGCCCTCGCCCATTGGTCACACCTTTCCCGGTACGGGAGATAGTACACCCAATACACAAGGGGTCTTTGAGGTTGGCCCTTGAGCAGTGTGCCAATTATGAAAGAAAATGTTGCGCATTTTGAACGATTAGACCAGTTCGTTCCATCGAACCTCTGCTTCAACCATTTCGATTTCGTCGACATCCATTTGTGCGAGTTGCAGTTTTCCAGACAGTTCATCGTTTACTGCATGCCAATAGGAATAGGCCTCAATAACCCAAATCCCAGATTCACGTGTGCCGTTTCCGCTGCCTTTGACACCACCAAACGGTAGATGTGCCTCTGCACCGGTGGTTGAGTTGTTGATTCCTGTCATTCCCGCTTTGATACCGGTTTTAAAGCGATAGGCTTCGAGACGATCGTTGGTGTAGATTGCCGAGGAGAGGCCGTAAGGGCTTGCGTTTGCGAGATGAAGGGCGTGATCGAAATCGTCCGCTTTCACCAAGGTTACAGCTGGACCAAACAACTCTTCGTGGAAGCATCGCATGTCTTCTGTAACGTCTGAATAAACGTGGGGCCACATGAAGACTCCTTCTTCTGCTGTTCCAACAAATCCTGAAGGCTGGTTGTCCGATGTAATCCGACCTTTGCCGTAGAGCTTGGTTGCACCATCATCTTCGCAGATTTTGATGACTTCCAGGAAGTCTTTTGCATATTTTTCGGACAGCATCGATCCATAGAGAACATCGTCATGCTCGAGTGAATCTCCGATGCGTGTTGCATGGACTTTTGCCATCAATTTCTCAACAAATTCTTCGTAAATGTCCTTGTGGACAATTAAATTTCCAAGGGATGTACATCGTTGTCCTGCGGTTCCAAAGCCGGCCCAATAAGCGCCTTCAACAGCATTTTCGATGTTGGCGGAAGGCATGATAACCAATGGGTTCTTCCCGCCGAGTTCAAGAGAGCAGGAAACGAGGTTCCGTCCACAAACCTCGCCGATCATCTTTCCGATTGCGGTTGAACCTGTGAACGAAATTTTGTTGACACGACCTTCATCGACCGCATCGATGAGGTACTGCCCAGCGCCGCTTCCCTTACCGTGGACGAGGTTGATTACTCCGTCAGGCAATCCTGCTTGGTGCATAATTCGAGCTAGAGCAAAGGACAGTAGCGGAGAGTCTTGCGGCGATTTCCAAACGCATGTGTTGCCGCACATGATCGCTGGAATCATTTTCCAGAAGGGGACTGCGGACGGGAAATTGCATGCGTTGATGATGCCGCAAACGCCGAGTGGGCGGCGGTAGGTGAACAACTCCTTGTCCGGTAGTTCAGAGTTTACGGTTTGCCCATAGAGTCGTCGTCCCTCGGACTGGAAAAACAAACATGTATCGATGGCCTCTTGAATTTCACCACCGCATTCTTTCAACGTCTTTCCAATTTCTCGTGCTTGCAATCGCACGAGGTCTTCCTTGTGTTCCATCAGCAAGCGGCCCATGTTTCCGATAATTTGTCCACGTGTTGGAGCGGGCGTTGCCGACCAAGACGGGAACGCAGCATGCGCCGCATCAAGCGCCGCACCGACATCGTCTCGTGTTGAGAGTGGAAAGACGCCAAGGATGTCGCTTAACAGTGCGGGATTTTGCGATTGGAAGGTGCCGCCATCGCTGGCTTCGGCCAATTTTCCGTTGATGATGTTGAACCCTTTCACGCTCGGACGGTTTTTCGGATTGTTGGCTTCAATAAATGTCAGACCTGCTTCGAGTACGTGGACCATAGCCACTCGAGTCCGATACCCTCCATGAAGGCTACGATGCAATCGCATCACATTTTAAGGGATTTTCTCAACTCATGGTTTTAGTACTCTCGCAACTTGGAGTTGGTATGTCCGGAGAAGAAAGCGAGGTATCACTACGCGTAGCAAAAGCCATTCCGTCAGACGTAGGTCACGGCCGAGCACGAATTTCAGGAGAACACGGACTCGACCTAAAACCGGGCGACATCGTTGAAATCAAAGGTGAGAAGCGTTCAACAGCCGCTATTTACTGGCGAAGCCGTCCAGAAGACGCAAAGATGGACATCATCCGAATCGACGGAATTATTCGCAAGAATGCTGGCGTTAGTTTAGGTGACAGGGTTACCATTACCAAAGCTGAAGCCAAGGAGTGCACCAAACTCACACTTTCACCAGTGATGGCCAACAAGCAGAAGGTCAAGTTTGGCCCTGGAATCGAAGGATTTGCCCGTCGTGGTCTTTCCAAGCGTCCTGTGATGGCAGGTGATAGGATTTTCATCCCGGGCATGACGCTGTTCGCCGAAGCATTGCCGTTTGCAGTTGTTCAAACCACGCCAAAAGGCATTGTCAAGGTTACAAGCGATACGGACATCATCATCAAGGACGAGGCCATCGATGACGAAGATGTTGGTCAATCCGAAGGCATCACTTACGAGGATGTTGGAGGCATAGGCCAACAACTCCAGAAGGTTCGAGAAATGATTGAGTTACCACTCAAGCATCCAGAGTTGTTCCGTCGTCTTGGAATTGATCCACCGAAGGGAGTTCTGCTTCACGGGCCTCCGGGAACCGGGAAAACCATGATTGCAAAAGCCGTTGCAACCGAGGTTAACGCTCATTTCAAATCTATAAACGGTCCTGAAATCATCTCAAAGTACTACGGTGAATCCGAAAAACAACTCAGAGAAATCTTTGACGAGGCGAGTGAGAAGTCCCCGGCAATCATCTTTATCGACGAAATAGATTCCATTTGCCCAAAACGAGAAGATGTAAGCGGAGAGGTCGAGAGACGTGTCGTTGCTCAAATGCTTACGTTGCTGGACGGTATGCAGGGAAGGGACAACGTTGTCGTGATTGGAGCGACAAACCGCAGAGATGCTCTTGACCCTGCGCTTCGTCGAGGAGGCAGGTTTGATCGAGAGATTGAGATTGGCGTCCCCGACCGTGAAGGGCGAAAGGAAATCATGGAAGTCCACACACGTCAGATGCCGATAGCTGATGATTTTGAGATCAGTTGGGTCTTGGACAACACCTACGGTTTCGTCGGTGCAGACTTAGCAGCACTCGTACGAGAAGCAGCAATGAAGGCGCTACGCCGATATTTGCCTGAAATTGACCTTGATGAAGAGACGATTCCTCCAGAGGTATTGGAGAAGATGGAAGTCCGAATGGACGATTTCCGCTCTGCGATTAGGGATGTTGAACCATCGGCTTTGAGAGAAATCTATGTTGAGGTTCCGGAAATTGCATGGAACGAGGTTGGTGGACTTGATGAGGTCAAAGATCGACTCAAAGAATCCGTCGAATGGCCACTAACCAAGCCTGAAGTGTTTGAGCATTTCAACATCAAACCACCCCGAGGTATTGTTTTGTTTGGAGCACCCGGGACAGGAAAAACACTCCTTGCCAAGGCAATCGCCAACGAGGCACAAGCCAACTTCATATCCATCAAAGGACCTGAAATGATTTCGAAATGGGTCGGCGAATCTGAGCGTGGGATACGTGAGATTTTCAAGAAGGCAAAGCAATCCTCCCCTTCGATTATCTTCCTCGATGAATTCGAATCCATCGCCAGCATGCGAAGTGCGTCAAACGGCGAAGGTAGCGACGTCGGTAATCGAGTTGTGAATCAACTTTTGGCAAGCATGGACGGTGTCGAATCCCTTGATGGCGTGATTGTCGTCGCTGCCACCAATCGTCCAGAAATGATCGACCCTGCTCTTCTACGAAGCGGCAGATTTGAGCGCGTTCTTCACGTGCCACCTCCAGACCATGGTGCCCGTGAGGCCATTTTCGAAATACATTCCAAGGGCATGCCACTTTCGAAATTCTCAACCAAAGATTTGTTGGGCAACATGGAAGGATTTACCGGAGCAGACATCGAAGCCGTTTGCCGAGAAGCAGCTCTTATTGCAATGCGTGAAGAGAAAAAGAAAGTCAGTAAAAAGCACTTTGACGAGGCAATCACTCGCGTTCGACCAACCGTTACGCCAGAAATGCTCGAGTATTATCAGAAGATGGAAACACGACTCACCTCTGGTTTGTCGAACATTAAGCGTTCTCGAGATTATGGTTTTGGAATCGAAACGATGTGAGGATGGAAACGGTCAAGGCCTATCATGCTGAGGGGACTGTAAGGCGAATCCCATGGCATCAAGTTTCGGCCAGGAAATGTTTGGACGCACAGTTCAAGACAAAAAGGGAAAGAAACTCGGCACACTGGCAGACTTTGTTATCGACCTCTCAAGCGGTGAAATTTGTGAACTTCTCATCCGATGTGCAGAGAACATTGACGCAAATCGTCTTCCGTTTCCGTTCAAAGATGGCACTGTAGCCATTCCATCAACTGAAGTTTCTGCTTTCGGACATGTGATTATGCTCAAAATCTGATGAGCATTTTTCCATCAGGGTTGGACAACCTTCTAAACCGATGTGAAAGCGTGTACGTCTGAACGGTGTACTAGGTAGGTGATGAAAGGATGTCGGACCGAAGCAAAAATCTCAAGCGGATTGGCCTTCAAATTGCATTTTGGTCCGTACTCGGTATCCTGCTTTTCACGATTCTACAAAATTTCATCAACATCAGTCAAACCAGCCAACTTTCTGCCTACGATGATGATTGGGACGATATGTCAGCCTTTCGCGAGGACATCAACGCTATGGGTGTTGAAACCAAATCGCTTGTGAGTAGTCCTCTCCTCCTTGCCGATATTGAGGATCCACGAAATACAGTCTTCGTTGTAGCTGGCGTTGAAAGAGATACGCTCTCCTTCCCACAATTTGATGAGGACGGATTCATTACAATATCGACCGAAGACGGTTATTCTCCTTCAGAAATCGAAGCAATTGTCGAATTTGTTGACAATGGAGGCACCGTCGTCGTCCTTGAGGACTTTGGTTACGCTGGTTCCATCGGTGAAGCATACGGTGTTCGCTACTCTGGTCACAAATTGTATGATACAAACTATGTGGATGAGCTTGACCATAATTACATCTGGATGTGCCTCCAAGAACGACCATGTGGCACAAACAATACCGTACTCGCTCCTGACACCATCGACCAGCATGAGCGATGGTCATCGGACGTAGGTGCGCACCCATGTTCAAAATTTGACGGTCAAGAAATGACAAAATCTGAAGCAGGGCTGTGTCAACAGCATTGGGTTAAAATCTCGGGCGAATTGGGTCGAATTGAATACAATGGAACGTACACGATGTTGTTAAACAACGCCACAGGACTCGAAATCGTCCCCGGTGTTCGTGGTGCACTGAAAGATGTTAGCGTTCGTGCTGTCACCACCAATCAGGCAGTTCTCGATGTTAACGGAGATGGTGAGGCTTGGGGTCCAGACATTCGCGGTCAATTCAACCTTTCAATCGAAGCGTGTGCATCGACCAATTGCGATCCAAACGAAGGCGGTCGCGTGTTCTTTGTTGCCGATGGTAGTGCTCTCATCAATGCGATATACGATTACGAAGGGTTCCAAGAAGGCAAGTACGGCCCAACGGACACATTAATTCCTCCAAACAACAACTCAAAATGGGCACTCGATGTTATCGCTGAAAGCCTGATGAGCACACTGGAAGGCGAAATTGGACCAGCAGAGAATGCTTTGGTCATTTTCGATGAAAGCCGTCACCCTCAAAATGCACTGTTGGCTGATTCATACAACACTGTCTACTTCTTGTTGGTTTATTTCACTGGAGAAGGCCTTGCAATGTTGGCGCTCTTTGTTGTGCTGTTCATCACCTTTGAGGCTGTGCTTCTCAAGAAGCGAGACCCCGAACCGTGGCGCCACGTGTTTAGCATCATTTACTACGGATTTGGTGATGCAAACCGATACACATATTACGCAAAAACCGAGAAAATACGGCAGGTGTTTCTCTCGAAAGTTCGAAATCAAAATGGATTAACTGTGGAAGAATTCCACGCCATGTCGGCCAAAGAATTGGTTGGATTGATACAAGATCCTGTCCTGGCGAAATTTGCTATTGAGCCCGGCAAATATTCCTTGGAACAATCTGTAGCTTTGGTCAAGCGAATCAAGGCATGGGGGCGCAGGTGAGAATTATGTGGACACGTAAAGCAGCGTTTACGTTTACAGGAGGTATCGCTCTGATTCTTATTGGAATGATGATCACCAACAACCAGATGATGATTCTCGGTTTGGCCTTAATTACATTCATCGTCGTGAATTCGTGGGTATCGGGTCATGGCGATATTGAAGTACAACGTACCCTTTCAGCCGACAATTTGTACAAAGGCGACGACCTGTATGTGGAATTGCTCGTTACCAACCGTTCCAATCGCCGAACACAATTGCTCGATGTATACGACAACATCCCTCACGAGATGAAGCTTCGAAGTGGACTGAACCAAATGCGCCTCAATCTTCGTCCCGGTGAAAGTGCTCGTATTCGCTATGTCCTGCGTTGCCCTCTACGTGGTCACTACTCCATCGGACCTGTATCGCTCCGCGTTCGCAACACCTTCAATCTCGGCATCGAGGACATGTATGTCGACCACCATTCGGACATTGTAATCTTCCCGCAAATTAAAGAGGTCGAGGAAGCATTCCTCCGTTCACGTACTCCGAAAATGTACACGGGTGCTACAACTCTCCGAACACCTGGTCAGGGTTCTGAATTCTATTCCCTGCGTGAATACGTACCAGGGGACCCGTTCAAGAACATCAACTGGAAGGCATTTGCCCGTACTGGTGATTTGATGGTGAATGAAAAGTGTCGAGATGCCGTTACGGACCTGTACCTCCTTCTCGACTCTCGTGATGTTTCACGTATCGGTACGGTCTTGAAAAATCCGCTTGAGATGGGTACTGTGAGTGCTGCAAGCCTTGCTGCGTTCTTCTTGAAGCGAAGAGACAGCGTTGCACTTGGTATCTACGGAGACGGTCTTGCTTACCTACCTCCTGATACAGGAGAC
>PBSP01000074.1 GCA_002726845.1 Methanobacteriota archaeon
CGATCGTATGACGGGCAAAGCCCCTTGTGGTGTCTGAGACATCCGAAGGTCGCGGGTTCGAGCCCCGCTCCCGGCACCACCATCGCATTGTTGAAGGGCTGGAAACCATTCCAAGCACCATGGCACAAGATCTTGAGGCAGGTAACCACGTTCATCTTAGAATCTTGACGCACGAAGGAAAAACGGAAATTGAAGGCGTTGTTTTGCCCCCGGCAATCGAGGGTCACATTACCATCAAACTGGCAAACGGATACAATGTGAGCCATCCGCTTGATGCGGTTGAAATTCTTTCGTCGCAAAAACCAGATTCTTCAAATCCCACTCAAGAAATCGAACCGGTACATGCGCAAGACCTCCCCACGGTACGAATCGTTCACACAGGAGGAACCATCGCTTCAAAAGTTGATTACACAACTGGAGCTGTCACCGCTCAGTTTGAACCCTCAGAATTGCTCGAACACGTCCCTGAATTGTTGAAAATCGCAAACCTTGAGGTTCATAAAATCGGGAATATGTTCAGTGAGGATATTCGACCTGTTCATTGGAATCTTGTTATCGAGGCCACCGAAAAAGCGTTCGAAGAGGGATGCGTAGGCGTTGTTGTAACACACGGAACAGATACACTTCACATCACTGCCTCTGCTTTGGCCTTTGCTTGGTGCGGCCAGGGCGGAAATCCACCCGGCCGCATTGCATTTGTAGGATCCCAACGATCGAGCGATCGGGCGTCATCCGACGCCGCACAGAACCTCATTGCAGCAGTCAAATGGTCAGCAGAGGGACCTGCGCCAACCGGTCAGCTCAGCGATGCGGTTGTCGTTTCGATGCACACAACGAGTGACGATGGTTCGTGCTCAATTCACGCTGCAACTGGGGTTCGGAAGTTGCACTCGAGTCGAAGGGATGCCTTCCGTCCTGTTAACACAACACCACTCGCCACGGTTCGTATTGGAGATCAACACAATCAACTCGAACTGAGCCAACACTATGAAGAGGCTCGGAAAAACACAATACCAAGACCGACCACAAGCAAAGCCGACCGCTATGATGAATCAATTGTTGTTCGACAAATGGTTGCTGGGCCTTGGCTTACGGCGCGTGAAATAGAGGATGCTGTTTCCTCTAAAGCCGACGCATTGGTCATCCATGGTACCGGTTTGGGTCACTTACCAATCGAGAATTCAAACGATGACGCACCTCAAAATGCAGAACTTCGAGCATCCCTTGAAAACCTTGCAGTCCCCGTATTAATCGTCAACCAGTGCATCCACGGACCAATCAACATGAACGTTTACTCAAAAGGACGGATTCAACAAGAAATTGGTTTGCTTGGTCATGGCATTACATCATCACCTGAAGCAGCGATAGTGAAACTCCATCACGCACTTTCAAACCAACTCGATGTAGCATCCGTAATGGGTCAGAACATGTTTGGAGAACAGCAACAAACCATTCTCAACTAAGCGATTCGATGAAGAACCTTATCGGTTCTGGTGGACACATGGCAACTCCCAACGGAGACCCCATTTCCGAGTTACGGTCCCACCGTGAACGTGCCAAGACAGGTGGTGGACGTAAAGCCCTTGAGGCCATTCGAGCAACGGGGCGTGGAACCGCTCGCGATCGGATGGATTTGTTGCTCGATCCTGAATCCTTTGTTGAAATTGACACCTTCGTGACTCATCGGACAATGGATCACAATATGTTCCTGCACGAAACCTTAGGCGATGGTGTCGTTACAGGTCACGGTACCATCGACGGCCGGCGTGTGTACTGCTTTACCCAGGATTTCAGCGTACATGGTGGTTCGATGGGTGAAATGCACGCCAAGAAAATTGCCAAAATAGTGGAGATGGCTGAACGTTCGAAAACTCCACTCGTTTGTGTTTGGGATGGTGGAGGCCAACGAGCCCATGATGGGATCGATGCACTTGCAGGAACAGGAGAATTGCTTGATCGATTGGTGCAATGCAGCGGAAGAGTTCCACTGATTAGTCTCGTATTGGGCCCTGTAGTCGGGGTTTCTGCCTTGGCAGCGAGCCTATCCGATTTTACGATACTTGGTGAGGAGCATGGGCAACTGTTCCTCTCTTCACCTTTGGAAACACCTGAAGTTCAACGGGGAGAGGTTGATGCAGCAGGACTGGGGGGTGCAAATCTTCATGCCTCGCGCTCAGGAATTGCATGCTTGGTTGCAGAAGATGAAGACGATGCGTTCTTTTTGGTTCAAGAACTTCTCTCCTACCTCCCTGACCACAACGATGCGGAACCCCCACACCATCCTACCGAAGATCCTATCGATCGGATGAATGATGAGCTTGAAGCAATGGTTCCAGACAACCCCAACCGACCTTACGACATGGTTGGTGTAGTCAAAGAAGTCGTGGATGACGGTGAATTTCTTGAGCTGTTTCCAAACTACGCTGAGAACATCATCATCGGGTTTGCCCGCCTCAACGGACGAAGTATTGGCGTGGTCGGCAATCAACCGAATGTCCTTGCCGGCTGTTTGGACATTGACGCGTCGATAAAGGCAGCACGTTTCATTCGGCTTTGCGATGCGTTCAACATTCCACTGGTAACGTTTGAAGACGTTCCAGGCTTCCTACCCGGAGTTGTTCAGGAGTGGGGAGGAATCATACGGCATGGTGCAAAGTTGCTGTTTGCATATGCGGAAGCCACCGTACCAAAATTGACACTTGTAACACGCAAAGCCTACGGAGGAGCGTATCTTGCAATGTCTTGTAAGCACCTGCAAAGCGATTACAATGTCGCTTGGCCCACAGCCGAACTCGCAGTAATGGGTGCTGAGGGTGCCGTTAACATCATTCATCGCAGAATTATCAACGCTGCTGATGAGGACCAAAAAGACGAAGTCCGACAAAGACTGGTTGAGGAATACAAAGCGAAATTTGGCGATCCCTATGTTGCAGCACGCAACGGTTGGTTGGACGATGTTATCGAACCAAAGGAAAGCCGATTGCGCTTGTGTCGAGCACTCGCAATTCTCCGATCAAAACGAGAATGGAGCCCTCCAAAAAAGCACGGTAACATTCCACTATGACCGATTCATTGTTTCAGCACGAGCAAGCAAGCCTCCGGCTGAGGCTTCTTCCACTGGATTTTTCGGTGGCTTTCGGATTTGATACAGCAACCAACCAATGATGCACAGAAGCGGTAATGTAATCGCAACTGCAACCATGGTTCCACCTGAATTTGACTCAATATCGTCACTCAACGATGGTGTTGATTGTTCTTCGGGAACAACATACTGCAACCTTGATACTGCATCGGAAAACGAGTCGTCCCGAGCGACAATATCGATGCTGACGTACAATCCGGGTACAATATCGATCTCGACCCGTTCAAAACAAGTTCCGTTCGCGTCGCAATTGCGTTGGCCGCTAACATCTATGCCATCAAACTGAAGGAAGACATCCATCTCATCCCCGTCCTTGTCGCTCCACTCCCATCGAATTGTTAATTCAGAATCACCGGTTTTTTCAACCGATGTGTTTGAAAGAGTTGGCCGATCGGGCAACGGTTCGATGGTGATGTTCACGATTCGAGAATAGGTTTCCGTTCCATCGGTCACGTTTAACCACCATCCTGAGTCCAAACCCCACTCATCAAGCAAGGCAGAGACAAGCAATTCTTGGCCAGATATGGCAAGCATTGCCTTTGAATTCCCGTTGGTTTCAACCGTCCAAGTCAATGCATCTCCATCGATGTCTGTTGCAAATTCCGAGAGGTTCAAAAGGACGGTTTCTTCTTCCTCCATCGTAATCGACCAAGCGGTTTCATCGACAACGAATTCATCGTTTACGGCCTCAATACGAAGGGGTACATCGACAATTAGAGGGGGATTAACACCATCAGAAATGGACATTTGAAGGACTTCTGCACCGTTGGCGTTCGGAAGCGGTGTGAATTGAACCCGTTGCAAGTCGCTGGAAACGTTCCAAGAAACCTTCGCCCCCATACCTTGACTCATTCCGTCAATCAAAACCGTCAAGGGTTGTTGTTCTGGGTCGAAGAAGTAATCCTCGTAGTTGATAAAAATGCTTTGACCGTCTTCGATGAGTGTTTGTTGTTCAATCATAGACAGCTGTATAATCTGGTCGTCCACCGGAGTTATGCGTCCAATGACAGTTACGACCACTTCATCGAGAATCTCTCCTTCTGCCCTCAACAAAAGCTCAACACGAGTCGTTCCCTCCCACTCCTCATCCAGCGCATGATACAACATTGCTGAGGAGGAGTCCTGGTCCACAACGATGTTAAAATGCGATTGATTTTCGAGCAAATTCGCGCTCACGATGCGAATCGCCTGACCGTCTGGATCCGAGGCGATTTCCGAGGCATTTATGCGAACGGATCCACGTTGTGGAAGGAGAAATTCCGGTAATGGTTCTACCAATACAATTGGGTCGTTGGTTCGATTAAACTCAAAACTCTCAAATCCTGTTCCACCCTCCACCGAGACGACAAGTCGGAGTTCATGTGGCCCTGGGGCTATACCTTGCATCGGTATCGTACACGAGACTTTGTTGTTTTCAATTACGGCTTGATAGGTTGTCAGATTGTTCAAGAGACAATGACCCTCAATGGTCCACGATGAAGGAAGATCTGCATGGACGTCTCCATTTCTCATGGACCAAAGCGCCTCAAATTCAGCATTGTCTTGTGGACCGAAAATTGTTCCATTTAGACTTGTGACGTTTGTAATTTTGATTAATTTTGCATCATCGAGCAACTCATCGACATAACCGTTTGAATCCGAAGAAGAATAGAGGTTCGTTTCCCGATTGAAGGCCTCTCGGAACTTGGAATGATCTCCACGTAAGGTGAGATCGAAATACGGCAAAATATGCTCCATTGCGTGATCAATTTGTTCTTCCTGCGTCAACGATGCATCTCCATCGTTTAGATTTTCAAAGAACGATGACGAGTCTTGATACTGATAGTGATTTGCCCCCAGTGAGTGCAGAATTTGCCATGCAAGTCCATCGACATTCTCCAGTACTGGGATTACGTGTTCCGTCGCAGGTGCGACCTCATCAGCACTTCCTGTTATGAAAAGAGCCACATTGGGAACCGCCCCACTGATGACAATTGGATCCTGAACCTCCTCTACTTGCATCGCCAATCCGACCAACGCCCGTGGAGGTTGGAGCGTCCCGTCTGTCACAAGATTCTCCCAATTAACGTAGACATTCGCAGCATAAGTTGCTCCATAGCCGTGACCAATCAAACCCCAATGATTTTCGTCAACGGAACCGTACATGCCAAGGACAACATCGTTGGTTTGATTCGCATCTTTCATCCATGATTGAACATCGAGAATGGAGTCGATGAGGCTTTGCCATGTTGGGTTTGTGTCTGAGTTCAATTCTGAGTGGATGTAGACCATTGTACCTCGTTGAGCGATGCGCGTTGAAACGAGCATGTAGTTGTCTGGAGATTCGTTTTCATCAATCAGCAAGAGAACCCAGGGGAACGGGCCATTTCCTGCCATTTCCTTTTCTTCACCACTGTACATAGCGGGATAAACCAGACGGTGATCGGATGCAAATGAACCAGATTCGGAACTGAAATCAACATAACCTACTGGAAAGTCAGGTCCAGTGTGCGATGGCTGAAAATTGGGGTCTTCATCAGGGATTGCCATTGCCGTTGAAAGGACAGAAAGAAAAAGCAAACTGATGAGGCCCAACGCTCGCTCTCTCATGATGTTCGGTGCGCGCAGGGACATTTGATTTTTGCACACGATTGCATCGTCATTGCTCCAATTCACATTCAACTGCGACCAACCATGTCACCAATTCTTCCAATGAAGGCAAATCTTCTGATAGATGAGGTGCCCACAAAGTACGCCAACACTCGAGATGTTGTGCGGCCAACATCCACCGTCCGTCAATTTGATTGTTGCTGGTTGAGAGCGCATTCATGCGTTCATCATATGTTCCTTTCATAGGCAGATATACTGGACTGAGAACGAACGTTGCATTGACATCAACGTTCAGCGTGCCCTCAGCATCAATAATCAGATCGCACACCGTTTTCGTTTCCAATTTTGAATTGACCATCGTTGCAGGAAGTTGACGCTTTCCACCAAGTGAGAGAACCTTTCCACCATGACTGCGCCAGGCGGAAGCAATTGAACGGGCTGCTCCCCCTCCCCCATTGATGCCAAGAATTGCCCCTTTGGATACTTCGATTCCAAAATGTGACGCGACATGAACAACCCCTCGCCCATCGGTGGTTGCACAATACCACCCTTGTCCATCGTATCGAAGTGCGTTAACGGAAATAATTTCAAGCGCTTCATCGATTGCTGAGAAAGCCACACCTTGTATCTGGTGCTTGAGGGGTGAAGTGAGGTTCAGCCACACTTCATATGAGGAGGAGCGCTCTGGGAAATTCAAAGTGTCAGTTTTGCGAATAACCGGTCGAAGTTTTGCTGCAATCCTTGCATCAGACTCAAGTTGAATCGCCTTCAATGAAGCGTCCAAAAGCTGTGGTTGAAACGCATTCACCTTTTCGTTGACGGGTTTCCATAGTGGTTGATGCTCGTCATGTTCGATGTAAGCCCACCCAAGAACCTCATCGACGTGATTGGATTCAACAATGGTAACTGTTGACGCATCAAGTTTTGAAAAGTGCCCTTTGTCTTTGAGATACACAAGAACAAGGTCAAACAAAATTGGTGACAAGGTGTGTTCGATTGGAGCACCACCAACAGCGTACCTCAAACCGAACATGGTTGCACTTCGGAGTCATTGTTCATGAACGTCTGCTTTGAACATCTTGGCTAAAACAACAAAATGCAGGCCATGAATTCAAAAAGAAGACCGTCTTCCTTGTACCATGGCCGCAGCAGAACGTGGGTCCTTTCTCTGGATGATGTTTGCAATTACACAAGTCTTTCTCTCAATCAAACTTGTTGGCGAAGTAGAAGGATGGATTACAACACTGTTCGGTGGTTCCGCCGCTGCTGCATTTATGCTCGCATTGATTATCTTTCGACAAGAACAACGTGATCTCCTTCTCAATCCTCTCAAGATGAGTCGTGAGGTTCACGATGATGCGATTAAAGGACAAGGAAAGGGTGTCGGCTTTGGCGTCGGTCTTTGGGTTGTCTCGTTGATCGTACTGCTGGCCGCCGTTTGATACCAAGGCGAAAAACATGATTCCTATCGACCCAGGGACGGTTACGACAATACGTGCCATCGATGAAGGCTCTGAAGAGTTGTTCGGAGGGTTCTGGCCTTTCATCCGCAGAACAATGATGTTGTTTCTACCACTGTGGGTATGGTTGTTGTTGTGGGCTGCTGATGTTCCCAACATCATTTCAGCATTGTTTGCGGGCCTTTCCTTATCGATTATAGTTGCAATAGAACGGTACAAACTCCAACAAATTGCCAGAAAAGACAATTAATGACTGGCCGGTGATTCGGACCATGACCTTGTTTGAATGGTTAACTGAGTTTGTTGGAATTGAAACTCCGTCACTGATGGAAATTATCTTTGTGAGTTGCGCGGTTCTTGGTGGAATTCTCTTCTTTATCATGATGCTACTGATGATGATCGGTGACGTTTTAGGAGGAGTAACCGATGCAATCGGTTTGGATATCGACGCTGGAGGTGGAGCATTCGAAATTTTGAGCGTGCAAGGACTTTCGGTTGCAGTTATGATGTTCGGCCTGACAGGTATGTTCGGCCTTTCAGCAACCGGTAGCGATGTTGTCGCTGTACTGGCCGGTGGAATCGGTGCTGCAGCCGGCATGTACGGTATGGGGAAAATGATGTATGGAATCAATCAGTTGCAAGCTGATGGCACCATCAATTACAACGATGCGGTAGGTCAGCGAGGCCAAGTTTATTCGCGCATTAAGCCAAACGAAACCGGCGAGATTCAGGTCCCTGTTGACGGTACGCTCAAGACGTTGTTGGCTAGAGCGCAAGACAAAACCATGCTAATTTCATCTGGGGAATTCATCAAAGTAGTCGATATCATCGGTTCAACAATGATTGTCGCGCCACTTGAAGACATCTCCTCCGAAGAGTGATGACAAATCCAATTGAGCCGTAGGCAAAGTGATTAATAGCGAAGAACGCTACAAACAATCATGGCGGATGCAGGATTTTGGGCAGTTTTCATCGTTTTTGGCGTATTGGCTATTGCAGCCTTTGGAATTATATTGGTAGCAACACGATACAAACGTTGTGCATCTGACGAAATTCTCGTTGTTTATGGACGAATCCGTGGGGGGAAAGCCTCGAGATGTATCCACGGTGGTGCCGTTATGGTTTGGCCACTGATTCAGGAATACAAGAAAATCTCTCTCATTCCTATGACAATCTCCATCCCTCTCGACAACGCTCTTTCACTTCAAAACATTCGTATCAACGTTCCATCAACATTCACAGTCGGTGTCAGCACCAACCCCCTGATTATGAACAATGCAGCAGAGCGTCTGCTTCATCTCACAAAAAACGACATTGAGGGAATGGCGCAGGAAATTATCCTTGGTCAACTCCGTCTTACTGTCGCAAGTTTGACCATCGAACAAATCAACCAAGATCGTGATGCATTCCTCGAACTCATCCGTGACAACGTCGGTGCGGAACTTCACAAGTTGGGTCTTTACCTCATCAACGTCAACATCATTGACATCACTGACGAGTCCAACTACATCAACAGCATTGGTAAGAAGGCTGCAGCAGGTGCTGTCAACAAGGCCCTCGTCGACGTTGCAAACGCTGAACGTGATGGTGCAATCGGAAAGGCAAATGCAGACAGAGAGCGTGAAGTTCAAGTCGCACAAAACGTTGCAGAATCGGAAAAGGGACAGAAAGCCGCAGAAGTCGACCGACGTGTCTACGTTCAACAACAAGAAGCAACTGGTGTACAGGGAGAAAACATCTCTCGTGCTGAAATTGCTGCGTATCAAGCAGACCTTGAAGAAAAGGAAGCTGAAGCAATGCGACGTGCTGAAGTTGCTCGACGTACTGCTGAAATGGAAGTTCAGAAAGCACAATACAGCCTTGAACAAGAACGTCTCCGTGCTGAAGAAATCGTCCGCGAGGAAATTTCCAAGACACAAATTGAGATTGCTGCTGAAGCTGAAGCTGAGCGACAACGTCGCATCGCTCAAGGTGAAGCGGATGCTGTTTTGGCCCGCTACAATGCTGAAGCGGAGGGTACCAAGGCTGTTCTTGAAGCTAAAGCAAACGGATACAAGCAACTCGTTGATAGTGCTGGTGGCGATGTCAAAGCCGCTGCAACGCTTCTGATGGTTGAGAAGATTGAGGAGATCGTTGCTCGACAAACCGAGGCAATCTCGAACCTCCAGATTGACAAGATTACTGTTTGGGATTCAGGCAATGGTGGCGAGGGTGGAAGCACAGCGAATTTCGTATCCTCCTTGATACGCTCCTTGCCTCCGGTCCATGATGTAGCCAAGATGGCAGGTGTTGATCTACCCGACTACCTTGGATCTATGAAAGAAGACTGAAGCCGGCCAAAACAAAACCTGTGGTAAAACTGTGGGAAGAACCCAGTTTGAGGGGTTGATTTGATAGCCAAACGGCCTTGCAGCGGTTCATGGCTAGTGATTTGGACATCGCACGTAACGCCCAATTGGAACCGATTGAGGCCATTGCTTGGAAATTAGGAATCCCTTCCGGTGAATTGATTCCCTATGGGAAACATATGGCGAAGTTGTCTTGGGAGGGAATGAAGCAACGGTTTGGTTCTTCCAAAGGGAATCTTATTCTCGTAACTTCGGTCAACCCCACTCCATTTGGTGAAGGTAAAACAGTTACAACAATTGGATTAACTCAAGCACTGTGTCAACTTGGAAAGAACGCAACATGTGTCGTCCGTGAACCATCAATGGGTCCAGTTTTTGGTATCAAAGGAGGGGCTGCTGGTGGAGGCCACGCTCAAGTTCTTCCTATGGAGGAAATCAACCTACATTTTACTGGAGACCTCCATGCAGTCACTTCCGCACACAATCTTCTATCATCCCTAATCGATAACCACATCAAGCAAGGGAACGAATGCAACATCGATGCAAACCGAGTCTACTGGCCACGTGTTGTCGATTTGAACGACCGGTCTTTGCGAGAAGTTGTAATCGGACTAGGCGGCCCAGCCAACGGCAACGTACGCCAGGACCGGTTTGACATCACTGCCGCCTCTGAGATTATGGCTATTCTTGTGCTTGCAAAAGACTATGCAGATTTACGAAAGCGACTCGGCAACATCGTCATCGCTGAATCCATGGATGGGAATCCCATCAAAGCGGAACACATCGAAGCAGCAGGTTCCATGGCCCTTCTTCTACGCAACGCGTTTTTACCCAACCTTGTTCAAACAATTGAAGGAAATCCTGCATTTATTCACGGAGGCCCTTTTGCAAACATTGCGCATGGAAATTCCTCCATTGTTGCAGATCGAATCGCTCTCTCTTGTGCTGATTATGTGGTCACAGAAGCTGGCTTTGGAAGCGATATGGGCGCTGAGAAATTTATGCACATCAAAGCAAATACATCTGGAAAAGCGCCTGACTGCGTGGTGATGAACGTTACTGTACGTTCCATGAAATTGCACGGTAAAGCCTTTGGAGAACGTGGAGGCTATCGACCATCAAAAGAAGAACTTGAAACAGAAAATGTCCAAGCTGTCGTCGCAGGTGCAACATCCAATCTTGATCGCCACATCAAAAACATGGCCCGTTTTGGCGTACCTGTTGTAGTTTCAATCAATCGTTTTGGTAGCGATACAGAAGCAGAACTTGAAGCAATTGAATCCGCTGCTCAAGCAAGCGGAGCAACTCGAGTATGTCGGACCGACGTACATGCCAAAGGTGGAGAAGGCGGTATTGATCTCGCGAGGTCTGTTGTCGAGGCCATTCATGAACACGTCGCTGCTGGACGTCCGTTTCTTCCACTCGTAGTTTCAAGTGATTCTATCGAAGACAAAATCAACGCTATAGCAACCCGAATGTACGGAGCAAACAGCGTTCAGATCGAAACGTCAGCAAAACGGCAACTCAAGAAAATTCAGGATTGGGGTTACGGAAATCTTCCCGTTTGCATGGCTAAGACACAATACTCATTTTCTCATGATGCTGGATTGCTTGGAGCTCCGTCAGGTTTTGATCTTCCTATTCGAGAATTCCGTTTGAATTCCGGAGCAGGTTTTGTCGTAGCCATTCTTGGCTCAATGATGACAATGCCGGGATTACCGAAACGACCTGCTGCAAACGATATGGATATGGATGAGGACGGTAACCTCAAGGGTGTATTTGGGTGAAAACCGATGCGCATCTTGCGGCGAGATGACACCCAATGGAAACTTCGGATAGAATCCGAGGATGATTTGTGGGTTCTGGCACGGGTTGCTACTCAAGGACGTTCAATTGCAATGTTGGGTGAGCGAAGAGATCCTACAACAGCTGAATCTGGATTACGAGCCAAAGCCGCTGAACGGAAGAAAATGTGGATTCAGTTGAAAATTCTAAAAACCGAATATCAAACCTATTCCGATATTTTGCGTGTTCATGGAACCATACAACAAGCACCGATTGATATCGGTTTACACCACACACATCTCATCGAATGCGGAGACGAAGTCGAGTTAATTTCAATGGATGCGTTTCCCGAAATGGATGTATCACTGCTTGAGGAAGCGATTGAGTCATCAAACAAAAGCAACGTCTCAATTGTTGTTGTTGAAAATGACGAAATTGTGTTGTTTGAAATCACCTCAAGAGGCCTACGAGAGGGGGCAACTTGGTCAATGCGTGGCGGCGGTAAGCGTGGAGACGCTCGTAACAGTGAATCGGTGGCAAAATCGTTCCAAAAACAGGTAGCGAAAGAGATACTTGCTGCAACAGACCAAGAGTTACCGATGATTGTATGTGGACCTGGTCATGCTCGTGAAAAGCTAAGAACAGTCATTCTCGAATCTGAACCGCAAAGAAACTTACGTTTGATTGCAACATCAATGGCGGGACGAGCAGGTGCCAACGAAGTATTGCAAGATGGGCTCGCAAATGAGTTCCTGCAGGACCACGCAATTCACAAAGAAATTCAGCTTTTAGAAGAGGTATGGGCCCGTATCGCCTCTAACGGAGCAGTTGCTTATGGAGAGCATGAACTTGTTCGAGCCATGGAAGAAGGAGCGATAGAAACGCTTCTTGTTGCGATTGATTTGTTGAGGGATGGAGAGACGTTGATGGATGGGGTGTTGCTCAGTGATTGGGTTGCGAAATTGGATGAGATAGGTGGAGATTTGATTCAGTGCTCAATCGACCACGATGCTGGGGAGCAGCTTACTGGCTTAGGCGGCATTGTCGCTCTTCTCCGCTACAAGATGGTGTAAAACATGAATGTTGTTCAATTTTCTAAACTGAGTGGTAACATACGTGAATCGATACAGGGTTTTCGTTGGGTGATTCTTCAACAAGAAGACATCCCCAAGGCATTGTCAGTAATGATGTTCGCTGAACTTGATGGGGTTTTAGTAGCCGTTGACCACCGGAAATCTGTTCCTGAAAACGGTTTATGGGTCCGCGCAGTCCATCTCCTTCTCGTGTCTGAATCAGTAGACGCTGACGAAATTCGTCAAATCACGGGAATTACAAAAGTCGTGTCGTGTGACGCTTCAACAATTGAAGATCATTTATGGTAGTGGGTCCGGAGGGAATTGAACCCTCGATCTTCGCCTTGTAAGGGCGACGTCATAAACCCCTAGACCACAGACCCATCCCTCCGTCGATGGAGACGTATTTGAAACGCTTGGCTTTCCAATAACCTCAAAATGGTTGCCAAACCGCAAAG
>PBSP01000075.1 GCA_002726845.1 Methanobacteriota archaeon
GAAGATCGCTTCCCTTCGCAAATGTCCGGTGGTCAACGACAACGCGTAGCCATTGCACGTGCACTTGCGAAAAGCCCGAGAATTATTCTTGGTGACGAACTGACGGGTAATCTTGATTCAGAAACATCAAACATGGTTATGGAGGCCCTTATCAAAACATGTCGAAAAGAGAAAATGACAACCATCTTTGTGACTCATGACGAATCCTTGACACGATTTGCAAGCCGAATCATCAAACTCGATAGTGGCCGAGTAATTGACGACAGAAAGAGCGATCTGGTGATAAAAAATCTCGCAACAACAACCAAAATAATGGCAAACAATCTCATCAGCGATAGCGTCAAATCCATCAGTTCGAAAATCAAAGATGTCACACAATCAATCTTGGAGTGAAAGGTTTGAACACACTGCTCTTACGACGTTTGTCGCGCAGTTTATTGCGCACAAAACTTCGTATTTTGACCGTTGTCCTCCTTATCACAATTTCAGTTTATGCTGGCATCGTGTTTTCTGAACATTCTCGAAATGCCGATCGAGTGTACGATGATTTCTATGCAGAAACCAACTTTGCAGACCCCATTGCAACGAGTTACGATGTTGAACACAGAGAGAATCTCACGGATGCTTGCTCGGCCATAGAGCACGAAACGTGTGAGTCAAGCCTTGTTCTAACCGGTCAATCCAAAACAGATGTTGATTGGCTTGCCTCAAAGTTCTATGGAATTGAGCAGGGCGAGGTGAACGCGCTTTGGAAAGTTCAAGGGTCTGTTACACCAGATGCTGGAGAGATTGTTATCGATGCTCATTTCGCTTTGAACGATGAAATCAATATGGAGCTTGGTGATACGATTGATATCATTGTTGGCGAAGGAGGAATTCAGACCTTCACTGTGGTCGGTTTTGCAAACAGCCCACTGGAATTGTTTTATGCAAACCCAGATTCAATCCTTCCCCAAGAATCGAGTTACGTAATAGGATACATGGACGCTGAAGTACTTGCGGAAGCCTCAGGTAATGAGGCTTTAGCCCGCAACACTCTGAACATTGATCTGTTGGGAACGCCCAAATTTGATCTTTCCAATACGGAGGAAAACGAGGGTGTTGAACTGCAACAAACCAAAGACGTGCTCGAACAAGCAATGAACGCATCAGATACTGACGGTTATGTTCTCGATCGAGGCCAGTTGAGTGCCGAATTGCTCCGCCTTGACAAAGACAGTTTGTCGAAATCAATACCCTTCATTCTCGGTATTCTTTTGTTCATCAGCGGTATTGTCATCGCTGTATCACTCGACCGCTTGATTCGAACACAATCCAGAGAAATTGCGGTGTTAAGGACCATAGGTGCCTCGACAAGTGATGTCATGTTGGGCTACCTCTTGGTGCCGCTTGTTCTCGGTGTTCCAGGAGTTCTGATCGGAATTCTACTCGGTGTTTCTTCCATCGGTTCTGGCGCATTTACTGAGTTCTATTTCTCATTCTTGGGCATTCCAGTCGTTGCAACTCATCATCATGCCGACATTATCGCAACCATCGCACTGTCTGCATTGTTCATCACGTTCCTGTTCGGAATACGTCCTGCTTGGAAAGCAGCCCGATTGCAGCCGCTTGATGTTCTCGGACAAGGCTCAGAAAAGAAACCAAATCGAATCATGACCAAGATCACTGCCTCGCTTCCACCCGGTATTGGGTTGGGGCTTCGTTCCACCTTCCGTAAGCCTGCACGCTTGCTTGCAACGCTTCTTGCACTCTCTCTGGCGATGGTTATCCTCGGTGGCAACATGATGTTCTTGTCCGGTTTTACGTCTGCGTTTGAAGAAGCAACAGATGCTCAAGAAAACTGGGAGTACCAAATTGCTGCGTTCCCTTCCGGTTTGAACAATGTAACAATGTGGGCCGAAGACAATACCTCGATGTTTGAATTGACTCTTGTTGCCGAGGCAACCATCACAGGGACCACGAAAGCCATCGACCTCAAAGGGAACGATGTTCTTTCTGAAAACGATGATGCTTTGCATCGGTTGAATCTCCTTGAAGGTGAACTACCTCGAATGGGGCAGTCGCCTGTTGAGGGTGTTCTCGATGAAGGATCTGCTGCTTTAGAGGGTTACAGCATCGGAGATACACTCTCCATTACATTTGAAGGCGAGCAACACGATATCGTGATTGTTGGCATCGCTCGAGAATTGAGTAGATGCATCTACATGCATCGAAGCGATGTTCAACCGATTGCTGGGGAAGAGGCAAACGGGGCATTGCTCGTAACAAATGAAGATGCGAACATTGAGGACATTCGACTCTCCACCGTTTCCATTGTGGAAAAGGAAACAAAAGTAGCCACATTTGAGGAACTTATCGAACAGCAGAAAGCCATGATGCAATCGATTTACATTCTTGGAGCATTAATGGCTATTGCAATCCTCTTCAACACACTTCTCATCAATCTCAGTGAGCGAGATGCTGAGTTGGCTACGTTGCGCGTGCTCGGTGCAAGCCGAACACGTTTGGCGATCATTCTGACCGTTGAACACGTGTTCATTGGGCTCATTGGTGGTCTTGCTGGTGCTCTCGCAAGCGTCGGATACTACTCGGGTATCGCCGCAGTTTCATCCACCTGGGTGTTTCACATACCCGTTGTTATCGACTATACGGTCTTTGCACAAATCATTGGATTCGTTCTAATCGCAGCTTTGTTGACCACGCCCCTCGGCGTGTATCGAATCGGTCGAATGAATCTGTTGGAAGTCGTTGCTCGACACGAGCGTTGACGATACCTTAGCGAATCCCTCGGGCAGGTCTTTGATTGAAAGCGGTGGCAGGAGATATCAAATTGCGGTCATTCTTTTATGCTGGCTTTCTTTGGGAACATCATGACATCAAACCATGTTGGTAAAGGCATCGCTGAATTTGTAGGAACTTTCTTTTTGACACTCACTATCTTCTTAACGGCTGTAATAGGACTGGCTGGATCAAACGCCCCTATCGCCATCGGTGTAACGCTCATGGTTATGATTTATGCACTTGGTCATATTTCTGGTGCTCACTTCAACCCCGCAGTATCTATCGGACTATTCGTCAAGGGAGACTGCAGTAAAGAGGAGTTACCTTACTACCTCGTCGCACAGCTCCTAGCGGGTGTTCTCGCCTTCTTTGTTGGCTCTGAACTCGTCCTTGACGGGGTAACAGTCCCAGATATCATCGCTGCGGATTTCTCATCCGCCATAACTGTGGTTTCAGCCGAAGCGCTATGGACGTTCGCACTCATGTTCGTAATCATCAATGTCGCAACCGAACAATCGGGCAACCAGTTCTACGGAGCAGCCATCGGTTTGACGGTCATGGCCGGTGCGTTTACCCTCGGAAACATCTCGCTCGGCTCGTTCAACCCTGCTGTCACGACCATGCTAACGGTCAGCGGTAAAATGGCTGTAGCAGATGTTTGGATGCACATCGTGCCGCAATTGGCTGGTGCTGTTGGCGCTGTATTCGTTCACAAATACATGATGATGAGTGGAACCACTGATTGAAGCAAGCATTTCGAGAATTCTTGCTGGCGAATTTCTTCGTCACATTGCGGTGTTTTGATACAAAATTGTTCAATAAAATATTTTTCGTTTCCATGGCCAATTAGATACGTTCATTAAAGGGTTTAGGGAGCCCAAAAACAGGGGATGTTTGAGGTCATGTGCCGCCTGATTGCACCAACTTTGATAGCATCTCACTGGAGTGAATGCAATGACAAATGAATACCGAACGAGAATCTGCAATGTCCTAGTTATTGGTTCAGGTGGAGCCGGACTCAGGGCAGCCATATCTGCACACGAAAGCGGTTGTGAAGTGTTGGTCATTGGGAAGCGAATCAGGAACGATGCGCACACCACTTTAGCCGCTGGAGGCATCAACGCAGCTCTCGGAACGGTCGATCCTGATGACGACTGGATTCAGCATTTTGTTGACACCTACCAAGAAGGATACAACATCGGTGATCCAAAAACAGTGGAAATTTTGGTCAAAGATGCTCCTGAGCGGGTTCACGAACTCGTGGACTGGGGCGCACCTTTTGCAAGGACTGCGGATGGCAAACTCGATCAGCGATATTTCGGTGCTCACACGCATCGAAGGACCTGTTATGCAGGTGACTACACTGGTCGCGCAATCCTCAACACACTGGTCTCAAAAGTTGAGGAATTGCGAATACCTATCATCGATATGACCTATGTCTCAAAATTGTTGGTCAACACACAAAACGGACAGAAACAGTGTTTCGGAGCGGTTGGCTTTGACATCAACTCTGGGAACAGAACGGTGTTCCTTTCCGACTCGGTTGTCTTGGCTGCTGGAGGACATACTCGAATCTGGAGGAGAAGTTCATCCAGAAGGGACGAAAACACTGGAGACGCCATGAGACTCGCCCTTCACGCTGGCTGCAAACTTGCAGATATGGAAATGGTACAATTCCACCCGACGGGAATGGTCCACCCCGAGTCGCTTGCAGGTACTCTTGTGACCGAAGCTGTTCGTGGCGAAGGAGGGCACTTGGTGAATGCTGACGGTCGTCGATTCATGGAGGATTACGACTCAGCAAGAATGGAATTGTCGACACGCGACAGAGTTGCACTGGCGAACTACACAGAAATTCAAGAGGGTCGCGGAACGCCAAACAACGGCGTCTTCTTGAACATCAGCCATGTGGAAAAAGAAATCATCTTGGAGAAACTTCCACGTATGTATCGTCAATTTATGGAATCGCAAATGCTGGACATTTCTAAAGATCCAATGGAGGTTGCCCCTACAGCACATTACAGCATGGGCGGCGTCGTTGTCGATGCAGAAACCCACTCAACAGACGTTCGAGGACTCTATGCGGCAGGAGAGTGCACTTCGGGAGTGCACGGTGCCAACCGTCTGGGAGGCAATTCTCTTGCAGAAATCTTGGTTTTCGGCAAAATTGCTGGCGAGTATGCGGCGGGGTTCTCCAAAGACTTGGACCTCCAGATGCGAAACCGCAGCATCATCAATGATGCCCTCAAGGAATTGGATGAACTCACATCTAACGGTGAGCAATTGGCAAGACCTCTGCAAAGAGCGGTTCGCAACATTATGTGGAATTTCTGTGGAGTGATTCGCTCTGGTGAAGGTCTTGAAGAAGGATTAACCGAACTCATGAAGGTCAAAGAAGCTTCCAAAGATGTTGACGTTCGACCGAGTGCTGAAGGCTTTTCCGACCTTGCCCTTGCCCTCGATCTTCTCGGTTCAATCGACAGTGCAGAAGCCACAATTCGATCTGCAATCGCTCGGAAAGAAAGTCGCGGTGCACATCAACGAAGTGATTACAAGCAACTGGATACTTCAGAGAATGTCAACTACATTGTTGAGCTCGTTGATGGCAACCAATCGATTTCCAAAACCGAGGTTGAGAAACTTCCTGAATTGCTGCAGGATGCAATGGACGCATATGAGGAACTGAGCGTCGAAGGACGTCTTCTCGAGTGAAGTTGATTCAACCGACTCGCTCGATGACACGGACGTGATCACCGCGCATGTTGAGCGTCATTGGGATAGGCTGTTCGTACAACTCCATGCTGACTTCTTCTTTGGTCTCAGATACGCTGGTAACTCGGGCTTTTTCACCCTTGAATGCTCCTGATACGATCTCAACAATACACCCCACTTCGATACCGGAAGTGACCGCTTTGGGTTCCAAATACGGCAAGATATCCATCAAGGGCGCCTCGCCTGGAAGAACTTGTTTTGCGTTCTTTAACGGAGTCTGAGAGATTCCACGACGTGCTGTTGGATCGCGCCCCCCAGAACGGCCGATGAGTTTCTCAACGTGATGAAGCGCACTGGATTCAACAAAAACGTAGCCTCGCATGTTGTTCGGGTGGAGAACGGAGAAGATTTCACCCTGCAAAGCCGTGAGTGAACCGCTGCCGTGAAGGCGAGCATACATCTCATCTGCAACCCTGTGTTCGGAACCGATGGCTGTTTTGACGATGTAAAGAAATGAACCTACCGAACCGTACATTTCGCGGAACAGGACATCCGCACCGTCCATATCCATATTCGAAAACAGGCAATTCTTCTCTTGAAGCGTTCCTGGGTCAACCCATTCATGGGCAACATAGCGTCCTGTGGGCGTGACGTCCTCCGAGCTGGTCGCCACAAGAATCGGCATTACATCGACGAGGTTTCGCCCCATATCGATACCGCGTTCTGGCCCAGTTCCGATGTATTCGAGCGTGTCAAGAGGAAGACCTGTTGCTTCAGATACGCGATTGAGGACTTCTTCTGGAGTGTCTCCAACGCCCCAAACACCATCCCAGAGTCCTGGGAAATCGTTGTCGTCTTTGCTTCTGCTGAGGAGCAAAAGTTTCTCTTCAAATCGTACAAATGCTATAAATGCTTCAGTCATGATGCCACCACCTGATCCTCAAATGCCGAAAACGTCGTGAATCAGCCAAGGAATGAAGTTGTCCATAATGACAAGAAGAATGAATCCAATCGCACCAAGAACGAACAAACCAATACCGCAGACAATGCTGGTCTGCTTGAATTCTTGCGGGGTCGGCTTTCGAGCCATTCGGATAATTCGTGCCCATGAGCCGCGAGAAATCTTGCGGAATTGGGCTTCAATCCAGTCTTGACGGTCCTGAACTGCATCCTCAAATGTGCGTGATTCGGTTTTTTCATCAGACATGGTACAACCTCGTGCTTTCCTAGCGACCCAACCCCCTATTATAACCGCTTCCATCGACAATCGAGTTGATTTCCATTCAAAATCTCGGCAAGAGTTGATGAGGGGTGGATGCATCCTACATGCATATGGCTTCACCGGACCCATACACGACTCTGGGTGTTTCGCGCGATGCTTCGGATGCCGAAATCAAGCGCGCATTCCGCAAATTGGCGCGGAAATATCATCCCGATCGGAATCCAGATGACAATGCTGCAGAAGCGAAATTCAAGGAAGTTCAAGCAGCGTACGAGACCATTGGTGATGCGTCCAAGCGTCAGGAATACGACCAGAAGAAACGCATGGAAAACATGTTCGGAGGAGGAGGACGTTCGCCGTTTGGAGGAGGAATGGGCGGAGGCTTTGACGACTTTATCGGACAGATGTTCGGGGGACAGCAACAAAACCCATTCCAGCAACGACGCAGACCAAATCCCCCGCAAGCAAAAGGTACTGACGTACATGTTTCTGTCGACATTGACCTCAACACTGCAGAGCGAGGGGGAGAACTGCAATTCCAAGCCCAACGCCTCAAGGTTGGTGGAAACAACGTGGCATCCAAAGTCCACCAGAATTTCAAAATTCGAATAAAACCCGGCGAGCCGCACGGTTCGGTAAAACGCCTCAAACAGCAAGGGAACGAACATCCACAAGGAACACCAGGCGATCTTCACGTCACCATCCGTATCGATGCAGGCGAAGGTCGGCGATGGGAAAATGGAATTTTGATACAGGAAATTTCAATTCCGTTCTCGACCATGATGCTCGGTGGGAAAGTGAAAATAGAATTGCCAAACGGGAAATCTGGATTGCTCAAGGTTGCCGAAAACAGCCAACCTGGTGATCGACGTCGAATGGCAGGTGCAGGTTACAACGGCGGTGACCTTGACCTCGAGTTTGTTCTTGAGGAATTTGAAGAATTGACACCCGAACAAAAGGCAGCAGTCGAATCTTTACGGGACGTAGGACTGTGAACCTATGCGTCGCAAAACTCGAGTAAAATCCGCACGAGGTCCAGACTCGGAACGTATGTGGCGCCGTTTGACATCCTTGTTCAAGGCTGAATCCGATTGGGAGAGGTGTTGGACGTCGAACGATATTGTAGAATTTCTGCTCGAACATGAAGCCTTACCCCCAAGTCGAGAGGATTCCAAAGCATATCGGAAACGACTCTCTTCAGAACTTGATGAAATCATTCGCAGTTCTCGCAAACAGGCTGGTCATTTCAAGTGGGAAGGTAGCAACACAATCTCAGCTCGCCGGCGAGATGTCATCATCGAAATCGAGCAATCCATTGCTGATTGGTCGTCTCGGCTAACCCGTCTTGAACAAACGCCCATTGAGGACAAAGACGCGTGGAACGAAGTCCTCGATGCCTTGGAAGCCTTGCTTCTCAATCGACCGCTCCCTGAGTCCATTCAGATTCACTCAGAGATTGACCTCAACTGGAAAAAATTTGACCTGAAATTGGAACTAAAACGTCTCGCAGCCAGAGTATCAGGTCTTCGATTCCCAGAGTTTGAACCCGCCCTTGCAATGATGCTTATTCGATCGAAACAGTGGTCTGTTCTCGATTTGCTTGTTCATCGACTTGACTGGCGCAGAAAACATCGAGACAATCCATTTCCATCAACGTACGATGCAAGTCTCGAACAATGGGCCAAACGTCTCCCCGACGTTGATGGAGATGCAGCATTAGCAGAAGGAAGAAAGGATCTTCGGCATTTGCACTTCGTTACCATCGATCCTCCTGATGCAAAGGATTTTGATGATGCAATATGCCTTGAAGAACACGATAACGGAAAGACACTTTGGGTTGCAATTGCCGATGTTGCTCATTACGTCGCAAAAGATTCCTCCCTCGATGCTGCAGCCCAATCGCGTGCAACATCCGTATACCTGCCTCATGCAGTACTCCCGATGCTGCCGTTTCGGCTTGCTGATGATTTATGCTCGCTGCGGGAAAATGTTCCACGTCTTGCCATGGTGATTGAAATGGTGCTGGGCAGCAACAACAACGTCGTTTCATCCAAAGCCCACGAGGCGATTGTTTTGGTGAAAGAAAATTTAGCGTACGAAGAGACGTTGAGCGATACGCGTTGGGACAGTTTGTTTGCATTGGCAGACGCATGGCAGCAAGATGAACTTCGTTTGAACGTACAGCAAGGTGAACAACGCCCAAGAATTCATGGCAAGAATGAAGTGTCCATCGATGTCAAATGGCCCAACAAAGCGACTAAAATGATTGAAACGTTCATGGTGAAAACCAACAACATTGTTGGCGAAATGCTTGGATCTGCTGGCGCACCACTCCCGTGGCGTTGCCACCCCATGCCAGATTCAGCCGATGTGAACAACCTCAACAAACAACTCCAAGCCCTGGATATTTCAATCCAACTTCCTGAACCTCGCACCAAATCGAAAAGTCAAGACGAAACAGATGAGCTTGCTGGGTTGTTGGGTGCATGGGCCGGTCAAGATATCGATTTAAGCGGGCTTTCTACGGAGGAAACCAAAACTCAGGTTCCCGATTATGTTGCCAACGTCTCCGCTCAAGATGCGCGAGATGAAATGCTGGATGGACTGCGACAAGCACAAGAACAAGCCAGTTCCCTTCGTTCATCCTTGCGTCGTGTTGTTGACCAAGGTCTGTTTCAGTTGATGAATCGCGCCCGATACGATGCGAGCAACATTGGCCACTTTGGCTTGAATCTGGACGCTTATGCTCACTTTACAAGTCCAATTCGACGTTACCCTGACCTCGTTGTTCACCGTCAACTCAAAGCGATGTTGCACAAGCATAACTGGGCATACACCAAAGACGAAATGGTTGAATTAAGCGAACATTGTTCTCAACAAGGTCGAATGGCTCAAGTGCTTGAATGGGAGCTTGTTGCAATGACGCTCAATTACCATCTTTTGAATCCGGAACAACAAACTTGGAACGCCCGAGTCGTTGGACTGAGAACGCCTTGGATTTTCCTCGATCTGAACGACGATGGTTCGATGCATGGACGGATGCATCTTAAGCAGCTCTCAAGCAAGAGAAATCTCTTCATTGACGAACATGGATTGTGTTTGATGGGAGAGGAGCGGGACGGCCAAACAGAAACGGTCGTACTTCAATTAGGTCAAGTGTTTCCCTGCCGCATCCGTGGATTGGACCTCTGGTCGGGCCGTCTTGACCTCGCACCAGTCTGACATCAAACCTTTTTACAGCATGCATTGAGCAGTGGATGAGACCTATGACATCTGAGGCAACCTATCGCATCGAGGGCATGACATGTGCCGCTTGCGTCGCTTCAGTTGACTCCATCATATCACGGATTGACGGTGTTGAACATGTACGAGTCAATCTCGCTTTGGAAAAGGCCGTTGTGCGGTGGAAAGAAGGTACACATCAAAACGACGATGCTGTTCATCGTGCGGTGAACCAAGGAGGATTTTCGGCACAATCGATGCCAACGCCGCAACAGATTCGCAAGGGACGGGAACGTGTTGTTCATCAACAAGGAACAACTGCAGGACTTGCTTTGCTTTTTGCGATTCCAACGCTGATTGTGAGCATGTTTCTTTCGGAAATTGGAAGCAGCAACGGGATGAATTCAAATTGGCTTATTGCCTTCATTCTAACCCTTCCTGTCTACACCTACTTTGGCCAACAATTCCATGTCGGGGCATGGAAGGCGTTGCGGAATGGTCGAGCCAATATGGACGTTCTTGTGCACCTTGGAACCTCAACCGCATTCATTTGGTCGACACTGGTTTTGTTTGAACCCCTTCTTCCGTTCCTTCCCGACCTTTTCGCCAAAACAGAGCACGTTTACTTCGATGGTGCTTCGCTCATCATCGCTTTTATCTTGCTTGGGAATTACCTTGAAGGAAAAGCGAAATTGCAGGCAACAGATTCAATCTTCTCGTTGATGAATCTACAACCTAAAACAGCAAATGTCCTTTGTGAAGACGGGAAAGTCGACATCACTCCTGTTGAGGAAATCGAACCAGGGACGACAATCCTTGTGAAAACAGGGCAAACCGTTCCCCTTGACGGCGAAGTGGTTGACGGTTCTGCACTGATGGACATGTCAATGATGACCGGTGAAACCTACCCCGTTCGGGTAAACGTGGGTGATGAAGTTGTTGGCGGGACCATTTTGATCGATGCCTCACTGACGATTTCGACCACACAACCGTACCACCAAACCGTTCTTTCCAACGTGATCAAACTGGTGGATGAAGCCCAAATGGGAAAGGCTCCAATTCAGCGACATGTTGACCGTATCGCTTCGATATTCGTACCAATCGTCATCGTCTGCGCTCTGACCTCTGTAATCTATTGGAGCGTTTTCAGCAACGGATTCGGTTCCCGCTCTGGAGGTGATGTTGCCGTACTCGCTTTGGTATCCACATTGGTCATCGCATGTCCTTGTGCTCTTGGCCTAGCGACGCCAACCGCATTGATGGTAGGGACTGGTGTTGGTGCTCGATACGGATTGCTGATCAAAGGCATCGAAGCATTGGAACAGTCCCATGCAACAACAACGCTCGTGTTGGATAAGACTGGGACTTTGACAACTGGAAAACCAAAAGTTTCCCACATTGAATTTCTTCAAGGTGAAGTTCGAGAGATTCTCGGCATTGCTGCATCACTTGAACACGGCAGCACGCATCCACTTGCCGATGCCATCACCGTTGCTTGGTCCAATGTAACAAACGAGCGACCGGAGGTCAACAACATCGAAAACGTTGGAGGCATGGGTATAACGGGCACCATTGAGGACGATGTTGTCGCAATCGGTAACGAACCGTTAATGCAGAAGTGCAACATCGATTTGACACCGTACCAAGGGAGAATCCGAACCGCTGCAGCCAAAGGCGTCACTCTGTCCTTTGTCTCAAAAGGTGAACATTTACTCGGCTGGATTGAGGTGACGGACCGATTGCGTCCGTCGACGAAAAAGGCCCTCGCCTATGCCAACCAAAATCAAC
>PBSP01000076.1 GCA_002726845.1 Methanobacteriota archaeon
CCGCTGTTGAAAGCAACCGTTGACGAACTCTCTCAACCGTTTACAAGACACCTTCACGCTGCCCACACACTGGTGAAATTGCTTGCACCCGGAATGGAATCAGCAAATTATGGACGCATCATTCAAATCGTTTCAACAAGCGTTCGAGAACCAATACCGAATCTTGGCGTCTCCAACACACTGCGAGGCGCCATGGCATCTTGGTCGAAGTCCCTCTCAAGGGAGTTGCATCCATCGATTACCATCAACAACGTCCTACCAGGGTTCACAGACACGGAACGTTTGGGCAGTCTTGCTCAATCCATTCACCAACGAACGGGACAAAGTATCGAATCAATCCATGAAGGATGGATGAGTCAGGTACCCATTGAGCGACTCATCGATCCACTTGAGACGGCATCCGTCATTGCCTTCCTCGCATCACCAGCTGCAGGAGCAATCCGTGGCGTTTCATTACCTGTTGATGGTGGAAGACTGCGAAGCATCTGAAATGCAATGCTGCATCAATCGGATTTTTTGCCGACAGAACGACGAAGGGTTTGGAACGGTGTTTGTTCCTTCTTGGCGTACTTCTGCCCATAGAGGAAGTACGTCACAAGACCCGCTCCGATTGCTGCTGATGCTCCGATGAAGGCTTTATCACCGATGAAATATATCAAGAACAATCCAGCGACAATGCCCCAAATTTGCATGAATGGATACAAGATGCCTTTGTAAGATGGGTCCCAACCGTGGCGATCGCTTGTTTGGCGAAGAATAACAACGCAGGTGTTGATCATGATAAAGATCATAATTTTGAAGCCAGATGCCAATTTTACAACGTCTTTGAGAGGGACGAAGAAGATGGCCAAACCCATCGCCAATCCAGTTATGATAATTGGCCAGTGCGGTGTTTCGTATTTTTCGTGAACTTGCTCCAACGCAGAAGGTAGCAATTTGTCTTGCCCCATGGCAAACAGGAATCGAGAGGAAGCAAGAATCCCCGCTAAGGCCATCGAAATCATTGCTAGTACGGAGATAATCGCAGCAAAGATACCAAATTCTGTACCTGCAACGGTTTCAGCGAAAACAAAAATCGGGTTTTCGACAACTTCACCCTCCACCTTCCACCATTCTCCAGGAATAGCGGCCATCATCAAGTAAGCGATCATAGCATACAACACCGTAGCAATCAACAAAGAGAGCAGCATACCTGTTGGAAGGTTTTTTTCCGGATCTTTGACCTCTCCCCCAATCGCAGCGACTTTGGTTACACCTGCATAAGCAACGAAGACGAAAGCAGAGGTTTCCGCAAGTTTCCAAGGATGCGCAGAAAAGGCAGCCTTGAACGGTCTTGCACCATCGAAACCATCGACGAAGAACGCTGCTATGCACGTAATGACCAACATACCCAAGGTGACGAGCAACACGGGTGTTTGAATCGCCTTCACTTTTTTGACGCCAAGGATGTTGACGATGGTGATAAGCACGAGAGCACTCATGGAAAGAACCATCATTTCCATGTCGATATCGAAATACGTCGTCACTGCGATAAAATACGCTGAAAATCCAATGAGCGCAAATCCTGACTTGAGCAGGAACGATGCCCAAAGTCCGAGACCGCTTATGGTCCCAATCATGGGTCCATATGTTCGTTCGAGATAGACGTAGGAGCCACCGCTGGAAGGCATACCAGATGCGAGTTCTGCTTTCGAAATTGCTGCGGGGAGAACAACGGCAGCTGCGATGATGAAAGCGAGCCAGATTCCAGCACCCATAATGTCAGCTGCAAACGTAGGCGTTACGAAAATACCCGGAAGCATAGCCGATAATGAGATGATGACGACGCCGGCGAGACCAACACTTCGTTTGAGCGTTTTCTTGATGGTTTCAGTACCCATTGCAACGACAGAATCAAGTTTTGATATTGGCATAACTACATCCCCGAAATCATGCAGCAACTTGGCTTATGATGTGCCTGATACAAATAAAGGATATATTCTCTTGCATTTTTTGAGGATACAAACTACCGTAAACCGGAAATTAAATCTTTGCGATTACCTTCATTTCGACAGCGATTGGTGTTGGTAAAGCCCGGATGGCGAGTGTCGTACGTGTAGGTCCGTAATGACCGAGCGTCTCTGCCCAAACTTCGTTGTAACCGGCAAAGTCTCGATCCATGTCGACGAGGAAGGACGTGACATCGACGACCTTCTCCATCGAAGAACCGGCCTCCTCCAGAATTCGCGCTATGTTCTCCACAACCGCTCGCGTTTGCTCCTTGATGTCATACTCCAATGGGGAGCCGTTTCCATCTCGAATCGGTCCACCGGGTATTGCATTGGTCCCGGGTTGACGTGGGCCAACACCGGAGAGATAGAGCAAATCACCAACTCGACGTGCGTGTGGGTAAAGACCGACGGGCTTCGGAGCGGATTCCGTATTGACAGCATCCTCGCCTTCAGCAGGATTCCAGAGAGCTGGTCCTGTGTTTGGTGATGCCTCAGCAACCGACGTATCGGTTTCCTCTGAATCGAGGACATTTCGCTCTCCCTGATAGGTCTCAACATCGTCCTCATCGTACTCTTTGTCTCCCTTACCGTTGGATGTTGGATCAAGGTGTACCACAGCACCACCTGCCCCGTAAAGGGCTTCGTAAGCAAGCACCTTACCGGTCAAATCGTTTCGATTGTTGTTCATCGCAGAAAGCCACCACATCGGTTTGAATGTCACGACTTTTTGTACACGGATTTGCTGATGAATGGTTCTTGAAAGTTGGGCAACATCTTCCAAACGTCCCTCTTCAAGAAATTCGAGAACCTTCCTGTTCCATTCGTCATCTTTGAGTGAGTGAATTTTGTCATCGCTCGCCTCGATAAACTCAGTGAACATACGATTGGACATTGACATCGCTGTAACAGCAACTGCCTTCTTTCCCATTTTACCAAGCACATCCAGACATGCCTTCGCCAAAACCGTTGTTTCGGCTCTGTTTGCGTACACGTTTGATGAAACAATGACAGCAGGAATTCGGTTGTCCGGATTCAGAAGTTTCAATGCAACGACCGAACCGACATCGATAGGAAATCCGTTGTATGCCACTGTGCGACTCTGCAAACCGCGACTGTGATTGGCTTTGTTCCACGCTTCAGCAAATTCTACATCGATTCGAAAAGAATAATCCATCGAACCAAGATCGTGGAAATCTTGATCCACCAACGTCCATGTTGGGTTTGGATCGGCTTGTATTTGGTGACCGATGATGCTTGGCCATGTTGTGGAATAAACAATGATAACATCTGCATCACTTGCTGCAATCTGATCTCTTGCTTCGTCAAATGCATCGCGGAGTCGCTGCCATCCTTCGTTCTGTTCAGGGACCAAGAGCGGATGGGGATGAACAGGAACAACGTAAGAAGCAAGGATTGAATCGTTCAAATTCAAACCTCCTCATGAGCGTAACAAGGCCATTCCACAATCGCATTACCCGTTCCGATGATCGTACCGTAACCATGGAGAATTGCAGGATAATCTGGAACAGTAAGCGTACTCAGCAACCATGTTAGGCCTCCTCCGTCGGACTCTGCAATTGCTTGTTCGGTAAACTCAGGCATTTCATCGATGATCCGTTGTGCTTGACCTGTTCGCATGTAATCGATGATTCGCATGTCCCAAAGATGCATCGCATGGCTCGCAATGTGCTCTCTACTCATGTCTTCAGGGACATCGGACTCTGTGGTGAAGTGTCGGTGTGAAAGTGAATTGGAAGCAAGTACTACGGCTTTCTTTCCACTTTCGAGAATCGCATCTCGAGTCGCACGACCAAGTTCCATCATCATTTCTTGCATGACTTCTACGGAGTAATAATGTCGAGAACGGTTGGAAGAGATTACGACCAGTGGCTTGTCGAAAGCAGGATTGACCATATGGCCAGTTGTAATGGTCCCGTAATCGACGCGGAAATCAGGATTGTTCATCATTTTGACAGCAAGACCGGCGTCAGCTGCTTTGTCGTGGATGGCTTTACTCAATTCCACATCGATATTTATATCGTAGGAATAACGAAACAAATTTGGAAAAATCGGGTCAACAGAAAGCCCTTCGAAATGTGAAAGACCAAGGAAATGCGTACCAACATACGTCTGCCAATGCGGAGAGAGAATGACGAGAACGTCATGGTCTATTTTTGCGAGGGAATCGCGCAATCGCTCATAACCCCAGCGTAGTTGTTCCCATCCACCTTCTGAATTCGGCTCATTTTGGGGCGGGTTTTCCGCGTAAACAAGGTGAGGAGGGTGAGGTGCAAGGCATCCAGCAACTATTGATCCTTTGGCCATGATACGACCAAACATCGGTCGCATATGGATGCATCGCTGGAGAAGGCTAAAACTCAAACGAGACGGTTCTGAGCATCACCCATGGCCGAGGACCATGAACCATCACCTACGGCAGGTGGAGCGGAAACCGAAATTGCCCTCGACCATGAGGTTACGCAAGGAGAAATTTTTCGGGATATGCTGCGTCACATGATGGCCCCCTTTCTTATAGGAATGATCTTTGGATCCATTTGGCAATTGAATGTCATGCCTCGAATGGAATGGTTAGTTCCCAATCCAGTTCATGGTTCCTTTGCAATTTATTTGCTCATCTCTCCATTGATGTACAAACTGTTGGTTGGAAATGAGATGAGTCGAGCGAGTGAGTACACGATGGGATTTGCTGTAACGGCCTGCGTTCTTTCGATGGCCTGGATGTTCCAAGGCGCATCGGTGTATTGTGGAGCCTACATACCTGCCATCGCGTGGCTATGGATCAGTTCCTATTGGCTTCAATTTGATTTCCCACCGTTCCGATACGGCCTCTGGCACGGAATCGGTGTAAATGTCGGAGCATTTGGCGGCAGCGTCCTGTCTTTCATCTACATCTAAGAAGTGTAGGATTCGGATTCGTTAGGAAAATCTCCAGAACGGACGTCCTCACAATACGATTGAATTGCAGCACCGATGTCTTCGGCTAAGTTGAGATATCGGCGCAGGAAGCGGGGTGAAAAATCCATCGTGATCCCAAGAAGATCGTGCAGAACCAAAACTTGTCCGTCGCAATGAGGGCCAGCCCCAATTCCAATGACTGGGATGTTCAGTTCGTTTTTTACGCGTTGAGCCAATTCCTTTGGAATCTTTTCAAGGACGATTGCAAAGCACCCGGCCGCCTCCAACAATTTTGCATCAGCAATTAATTTCTCAGCCTCAGCATCCTCTTTTGCTCGAACCGAATAAGTACCAAATTTGTAGATGCTCTGCGGAGTCAACCCAAGATGGCCCATCACAGGGATTCCAGCCGTCAAAATACGTTCAATGGATTCAACAATCTCTGCGCCACCTTCCAACTTGACGGCATGACCTTCAGCTTCTTTCATAATTCGAATTGCACTTTCCAGGGCTTGACGTGAGTTTCCTTGATACGTACCAAACGGCATATCAACGACGATAAGCGCTCGATCGACAGCCCTTTGTACGCATTGTGCGTGATAGATCATATGATCCAGCGTCATCGGAACTGTCGTAACCTGACCAGCCATGACGTTTGAGGCAGAATCGCCAACAAGAATTACATCAACTCCAGCTGCATCGACAAGACGGGCGAGAGAGTAATCGTATGCGGTCAGCATCGTAATGGGTTCACCAGCGCGTTTCATTTCTTGCAACGTGTGCGTCGTTACCTTGGTCGCTTTACTGTGAACCGACATCGTCCTGCCTCATGCTGCCGATTGAATTCACCATTTCAAAGGCTCGCTGCTCAATCAATCGTGTTTAATGCAAACATTGAGTGGTTCGGAAAAGAAATTCAGACTCCAATATCCCCCTTCGCGTCCCACACCTGAGTTCTTCACACCTCCGAACGGTGTTCGTAGGTCTCGGTGCAGCCACGTGTTGATCCAGACAATTCCTGTTTCGATTTTCTGAGCCAATGCATGCGCACGTTCGGCGTCCTTGGACCACACCGAACCGGCGAGCCCATATTGGGTTGAATTGGCCATTGCTATCGCCTCGTCATCGGAATCAAAGCGATGGATGGTAACCACTGGGCCAAAGATTTCCTCTGTAACGGTACGTGAGGTGTGGTTCAGTCCATCGATGATTGTGGGTCTCAAGAACGCTCCATCAGGTGTAGGACCGACCTGTCCCGTCATTTCACGCGTTCCCCCCGCAAGGACGGCGCCGCCTTCTTCAATACCAAGTTGGATGTAGGATTCGACTTTACGGAGATGTTCCTGACTGATGAGAGCGCCTATTTGTGTGGACTCGTCCTCTGGTGCGCCGCACACCATTCGCTCAACTCGTTCGACAAATTTAGCAAGAAATCGGTCGGCGATTGAGGCATGCAGAAGAATTCGTGAGCCGCAAAGACAAACCTGCCCGCTGTTGGTGAAGCCTGCCCGAAGCGTGCCGTCAAGAGCGAGTTCAAGGTCGGCATCATCGAGAACGATTGTTGCGTTTTTGCCACCCAACTCCAACGACAATTTCTTGAACATCGGTGCTGATGTTGCCGCAACATGACGGCCTGTTGAAGTACCTCCTGTGAATGAAATCGCACGTATCGATGGATGTTCAAGAATGGCTTGCCCTACCTCCGGACCATACCCATGAACAACGTTGAGAACGCCGTCAGGAAGTCCAACCTCAGAAGCCACTTCACAGAGAAGATTCGCAGTCGATGGGGTTAATTCACTTGGTTTTGCAACAACAGTGTTGCCCATCAAGAGTGCAGGTGCTACCTTCCAACTGAGCAAGTAAAGTGGTAGATTCCATGGTGTGATGAGTCCGACCGTTCCAATCGCTTTACGATGCACGAAATTCGTTGCGTCGTCCATTTCAAACACCTCCTGCTCCTGTTGTTGAGCATACGTCGCAAAAAATCGAAAATTGTCAACCGAACGTTGTGCATCAACGCGTCGGGCAAGTACCAACGGTTTCCCAGTATCTCGAGATTCTCGCCGTGCCAGTTCCTCTTTTCGAGCCGCAAGTCCATCCGCTAGACGATCAAGCCAATTCGCTCGTTCCTGGATGCTCAGTGCAGACCATTCCTTTTGAGCAGCCTTCGCAGCGTTAACAGCAGACTCAACATCCGAGGCGTCCGAACGTGGTAAGGTTCCAATCCTCTCTCCGGTTGCAGGATTGATGTTCTCAATCGTTTGTTGATGTTCTGCATCGACAAAGATTCCACCAATGAAATTCATTGCGTTCATTCTTTCAACTCCGAACCATACATCCAACGATCTTGGTCTGGGTCCCACTCGTCCCATGTGGGGATGGTTTCTAGGACTTGCAGATATTGCTCGGGAACAATACCAGGGACAATGAATGCTTTTTGGCGGTTCAATGGATAGGGGTTTCTCAAGTCGATTCCTAGCACTCCAAGAACGGCACGGGCAACGTACCATGTAGCTTGAGAATTCCAACCGTGAGCGATTTTGATGACAATGCCAAGCCCCTTCGGATAGTCTGGATGTTCAATCGCAAGACCGAGCAACCCATCCGCTCCTTCTTTGGCAATTACGGACCCTTCACCCGCTTTGAGAATGGTTGAATCGAGTCGATTGAAGCCGCCAACCAGATCTGGGTGGCGGACCATGGCCTCCCAAATCCAGTCTTCTTCTTTGTCGCGCACCAGTCCTGCATAAATTTGAGCCAATTCTGCAACTGTGTTGGAAACTGTTGGTAGACCACAGCCATCCTTTGCAATACGCAGTGGCTCCCAGTCCTTGCCAAGGTATCGGCGAATTTCGGTCAAGTATGCATTGAAGACCTGATGGCTTGGCAGCGTGTATCCTGCTCGATTCCAGCCTTTTTCTCGGCATCCGCGTAAAATAGCTGCGTGTTCGCCTGAACAGGTGTGATACCATCGACGAGGACGGCGAACTTGACGACCGAATTGAATCAGTGGAACATCGAGCGGAGTCAGCATCAAAGGCCATTCGGAATGAGACAGTAGCGACTGGGCTGCAGCCACGTGTTCCGTATCCCCATTGTGGCTTGCAACCGATATGGCCTTCTGTTCCCAAGACAACGACGACAATTCGTTCACGAAGGCTTTGAGCATGAACGGTTTCATCATCGAGCGACCGTAGCAGAGGACATTTCCTCCAAACGAATGAATGACTTCATCACCATGAGCCCATGCCACTGCGCCGTGAATGGTTGTCTCAGAGACCCCATTCCTTCGATAATCGACGAGTGGTTCCCACGCAACATCACGCCCGGTAGGGATTCCATCGATCTTTTCTCCGAGCGGCGAGTCAGGAAACAATCCGCTTCCTGGACGGCCTGGTTTTACTGCAGAGTGTCCATGGTGGTTGATTTTCACGGTAGATCACCTCCCAGGAGTTCCTCGACTCTTGGCACTACCTTTTGCATGTATGCGCGCATGTTTCGACAGACACGATCGCTGTCGTGATTGAAGAAATCAAACCATGCCATAATTCGATCTTTTGGATGAAATCTTGCGACCAATTGTTGAGCAACGTCTTCAACATTACCAATCAAAGCGTTTTGTGCAGCGTTCTGAACCTTTGAGGGGTCGATGGTCCCCTCAAGAGCGTTCCAATAGGCGCCTAAGGCTTGCTCGGCTTCGCGGTGTGCTTCAGCTCGTTGCTGCTCCATGTCGAGATGCGGTTCGTCGTTGAGGAAAACAAAACTTGTTCGAGGCATGTCTGAACGCATCCAATCACCACCATCGGGGTGGAAACATGCTCGCATTCGTTCATGGGTCGCCTCGATTACTTCGGGTTGGGTGATCGAGAGATTGAAGACGCGAACAGGGAGTATCGAATTGACGAAGACTTGTGCATCGGGGTCGTGCGTGCCAGCGACGAGCACAAGTTGGTCGCGATTGAAGGTGTTTGGAACGATGCGAATGTCTTCAAACAAGTATCGGCGTTCAAAACCAATCTCATCATCGTCAGAACCGTTGGTTTGTTGAACCCGTTCCCAATCCTCATCGTTTTTGAAATTCTTTCTGGTAAGTGTTGTCTTACGAACGGTCTCTGAGGAAACGGTATCCCCTCGAAGCAAACGCAAGAAGATCTCACTGGCCTCCAAGAATATCTGTGATCGCAAAGCGGGCCATGCAGCCTCTTCGAGAGGTGTTCGTGGAACAATACCGTAGGGTCGGGCCATAAATTCAAACCGTCCTGCAGAGAATCCAACGTGCAGTTTGCGTTTATCCTCGTTCACAGCTAGGAGTTGCAAGGTATTGGCAATGCGCTCTGCTTGTGCAATAGGGCCACCGGATGCAAGTATGGAAACAACTGCACTACCAATCTCAATGTCTTTGGTCCGACGGAAGGACTCCATCGCAAGTTGAGGAAAGTCCGTACAAAGGCCAACTTCGCCTTGCCAGTGCGGAACAACGGGGTGTTTGTTTGATTTTTGGGTCTCGGTTGAGAGGTGAGCTTGTGCAAGCCATCCGACACCGAACCCCAACTCATCCGCTGTTTCCAGTTGTTGGAAGTAATTTCTCAACATGGTTTGTTCATCAGGGATGTGCCCATCAGCGTCGGGGGTTTGACTGATGGAGAAGAAAATGTCGTGTTTCATGCACTTCCCCTCTTCATCCCCAACACGTCAAACAACATAACCCGTTCGTAGCCTACTTGACCTCTTCACCGAGGGAGGTCAAATCATGAAGACGCTTCTTGAGCAAATCTGGAGTGGCAAGACCCAATTGCATGAACAAATGCATCGTATCGGACAAAGCGAGTAATGCATCGTTGTACCGCATTTCGATTTCTGCAAGGTCGGCAATGCCCCAACTTGCCACCAGATGGCCCGCAGGATCTTCAAGGCGTTTGGCAAGATCCAGGCTTTCTTGATACATTTCGGATGCAGTACCAAGCTCTCCAAGGCTGGCTTGAGCATGCGCCATATCGGCAAGAGCCTCCATGCGCAGAACATCCTTTTCCAAGGCTATGGCGAGTTCAAGGCGTCTCGTGTCATGGAGAATTGCAGTGTCCCAATCTTGCGCTATCCGTGCGCAATGGGAGAGAACTGCAAGACCGTAAATCATCCCCTCCTTGTCTTCGATGGATTCCCTCAAGGTTAAGGAACGGCGTACGGATGTCTGTGCTGCTTCGTTTTCATCGAGAGAGAGAAGCATGAGTCCGTGATGATGCAACACGGCAGCAGCAAGTGGCGCCCCGTTTTCGAGCGATTCAGATTCAAACGCCAATTCGGCGAACTCGTCAGCACTACCAGAATTTCTCTTGAGGTATTCAAAACGTGCCCATCCCCTTTCAACGTCATCCTTCGCTGCAGTTTGCGCATGTTCGACCAAACGGCCCAGCAATTCCACATCACCTATGGATTCAACCAACGGCAAGATCCCTAACGCCAGCGGTGTATTGATGGAATCAATGGAACCTCCGCGCGTCAACATGTCAACGATTTCCTTGGCCTTTTCCATCGAAACCTCTTCTGCCATGTGACGACGAAACAGATTCGCGCCAAGAACCTATGCTTGACATGGAATGCACCTTGAGGATTCATAACAGTGATGCCAATCCAGACTCATGGCACGGCACGACAAAGCGTTGCAAGGTGTCATGCTTGTTGCACTCTTGATTCTCTTTCCAATGACCATTCAACTACTCGTTCATCAAGATGAAAGCCCTCTGTGGCGAACCGTCTACGTGGAAGTTGATTCGGAGGAGGACGAAGAGATTGATGCACGATCGGAGCCACCTCGTCGAGAGGACGTTGCTCGCATTGCAACCTTCAACATCAAGATTTTTGGTGAAGCAAAAATGGGGAAAGCGGACGTTGTTTCCGAACTGGTAAACATCACCGTGCGTTACGACATGCTTGTTGTCCAGGAAATTAAAGACCTCGATCAAACGGTTCCGTACGATTTTCTTGACGCCATCAATGCAAAATCCAACGAAACGTATGCCTTGGTTCTGAGTGAACGTTCTGGACAACAAGACGACGATCAAAGCGGACAAGAACAATATGCATTCTATTACCGAACCTCTCGATTTGAAGCAACATCGTTTTGGCTGCACAACGATTCTGAGAACGATCAATTCCAAAGAGAACCGCTGATTTCAAACTTCAATTTGCTGGCGGACAATGGTTCAATACTCGAAGAAATTGCATTGATTACCGTCCATACCAAGCCGGCTTCTGCCGTCAATGAAACGGGGGCGTTGCACAACGTTGTTGAAACATACAAGCAGAATTCAACCCACAACCACATCATCGTCTTGGGTGATTTCAATGCTGACTGCGGATACGCCTCGACATACGAACTGGATCAATTGGACATCAGGAGCTCTGAATACACATGGGTCGTTCCGGATTCTGCAGACACCACGTTTTCAGAGAACACCCACTGTGCCTACGATCGAATCGTAATGACCAGTGATGTCAATGGCCGATTTTTCGACCGATGGGGGGTTGATCGGAACATGAGTGATTCGGATGTTTCAGATCACTATCCAGTATGGTTCGACCTCGACATCAGCGAGGATGTGCAAGAATGAGGCGTCGAGCATCTGTACCTGGACGCGTCAACATTATCGGAGAACACACCGATTATGCTGGAGGTTGTTCACTTGCCTTTGCTTCGCAGCATCGTTTGATTTTAGACGTGGATTTCAACCAATCAGAGTATGTTGGTGACGAAACGGTGCTAGCATTGTGGAGAGAAGCAGGCGGTCCACCTGCTCACTTGAAAGTCGACAGCACCATTCCAATTGGTAAAGGGATGGCTTCATCAGCTGCGTTGTGTCTTGCTGTTGTTCTCTGTGCCCATGGACCTGATATGGACAAACAAGCAGCATGTTTGGAGGCACAACGTCTCGAGCATGTCGTTCTTGGAACTCCGTGCGGTCTTTTGGATCAAATGGCTATGATGTATTCAACCACTCAACACTGCACGTTGATTGACTTTTCAACAATGGAAACTGTTGCGATGGTGTTACCGGATTCGTGGAAATTCAAACTGATCGACTCTGGAATTCATCGAACACTTCGAACCCATAATTATCAACAAACAACCACAGAACAAATCAAACAGACCCACGTAACTGAAGAAAATTCGCGTGTTCATGATGCTGTCAATGCCATTCCTGAGGTTCTTGGCAGATTGCTCAACACCACCCATGATTCTTTGCGCTCAATCGGCGTAAGTACACCGGAAATGGACGCTCAAGTTGAAGCATTGCAACGATTGGATGGCGTCCACGGTGCCCGAATGATGGGAGGAGGTTTTGGTGGGATGATTCTGGTACTGGTCGAGCGTGAAGACATCCTTCCTGAGCAAAGCATACTCATTGCATCAGCGGCTGGATTCGTTGAAGAATTTCTCTAATCGTTCAAGACGTTCAGGAGTTCCAATGTCCCAGAACTGTGTGGAATCCACGTGCACGTGAATCTCGGTAGAAAGGGCTGGATAGATTGTGTTCTCCCACGACCATGTTCCTTCTTTTCCATGATCCAACACAACAGATTTACGAACCACTGAGGTTCCTGCCTCATAGCCATTGAATCGACCGATGTCGATCTCTTCTTTGTTGTAGGCAACCAATCGCCCTTGTTCGAATTGTAGATTTTTCTCTTCATGATCCGGGGTTACCGTCATCGTCAACAGTGACGAAGTCTTTCGGTGAAGTTCGACAAGAGGGTTGTAATCAATGGGGTGGTAATCGTCACCCCACAACAGGATAAACTCGTCCTCGAGTTCGTCTCTTGCGTTCCACAACGCACCGCCTGTACCCAATTGATGAGGTTCTTGAACAAAAGAAAGTTCGAGTCCTGGATATGAAAAATCATCAAATTTTTCACCATGATGTCCTGTTAGGATCAACACACGATTGCATCCTTGACCGTTTACCCAATCAAGTATGTGAGCCAACATAGGCTTTCCTCCAACTTCGACCAATGGTTTCGGCATGTCCTTGGTTTTCTCACCAAGTCGGCTACCAAGCCCTCCTGCAAGGACAACCACTTGCGGCATTCGATGATGTTGAGCAATGGACGCATACAACGCTCCACTTTCACGCAGGGTTCGCTTTTGTGTATCAAAATCAACATGATACAAACCAAAACGTTGATCATACCCCTCGGCCCACTCAAAATTATCCATAAGCGTCCAATGGTAAAATCCTCGAACGTCGTATCCTTTAGCAATCGCTTCCGAGGTGATTTGTAAATGCCTTCGAACGTGTTCTGGACGCATGTCGTCATCGTCGTCTGCGACACCGTTCTCGGTTACAATAATCGGTATGTTGAGATTCGCAACCATCTCTATTGCACGTTTAAGACCCTCTGCATACATAGCATATCGGAAATCGGTACGTTCCTCCCAAGGTCGTATCAGGGGGTCAATTTCCACCTTCGTCGGCATAAAAGGTGTTGTCAACAAATGTGTGTAGTAATTTAATCCGATGAAATCACTGCTGGATTTTAGGCCTTCAATGGCAACACTACGAAACGCTGAAGGAGGCTTAAATCGGCCATTTTTCAACCCCTTGAGCCAGCATCGATTGAACATTCCATCGAGGAGATTTGCCTGTATCCTGTGCAATGGATTCCAGCGTCTGTACGGATCGAAAATGTTGATGTTTTTGACCAATCCAATGTTTGCTTTCTGTCCGTTTTCCATGGATTTTAGCATACGATAACAACGGGCATGAGCGCGCATCAAATTAAGCGACACGTTCCGTGTCTTTCGGAATGAGCGCTCGCCTGGGGGAAATTCACCGAGCACATACCCCATTGAAGCATAAACGGCGGGCTCGTTAATTGTGCACCACCATGTTACTCGATCGCTCAAAACCTCAAACATCTTGGTACTGAATCGAATCCAGTAAACAATGTTCGCCTCCTTTTCGAATGCACCTAAATCTTCCCACCACAATGGATTGGTAAAATGATGAAGTGTGACCATTGGTTGAATGCCTCGTTGCAATAAGTCATCAACGAGACCACTGTACCACGCAATTGCGTCCTCATTCCAGACACCCATTTCAGGTTCAATCCGACTCCATTCAAGGGAAAATCTGTAATGGGTAACCTTGAGATTTTGAATAAGTTCCATATCTTCAGTCCTACGGTTCCAATGATCGCATGCATCACCGCTGTGTTGGCCGCTCTTGGAAGAAGGTTCAAATCGCGACCAGTTGTTGGTGTTACCGCCCTCAATTTGGTGCGATGCAGTTGCAACACCCCACATGAAATCTGGCGGGAATGCTTGACCGTTCAACAAGGGCGCATAATCCACGTTGCCCCAGTCTCGATGTTCTTCAACGCCCATAGCACCACAGACCATCACTGAACTCGTGTCCATGACCCATCGCTACCAACGTTCCAGTATTGCAACTCAGTGTTTGCGTCAACGTACCATCCTGTTTCGCCTTGACTTGTCCCAGGCGCAGCCTGCATGACACCAACTTGGCCTGCCTTTGTTGCAAGCTCTTGTCGTACGTCATCGGCAATTTCGGGTTGGTTATGTTCTGCGGACTCTTGCACCGTTTGAACCGCATCGGAATGTTCTGTCTGAGGTTCAGTAGAATCCGTTTCTTCGACCTCGGTATTGATTTCTTCAGAATGCTCTCCAAAATCATCATCGTCGTAATAATCCTCATCGTCCCAATCCTCATCCTTTTGGCTTCCTTTGCGAATGAGGACCACCAGAACGATGAAAATCATGAGCAGCAATCCTATGATGATGGAAACTGCGGTGTTTGTTGAACCGAGTGCACCACTCAGAAGAACCGAATCAACATCAAAGAATTGTTGCGATATCAATCCGTTCCATTCCACTGTACAGGAACGGTCGGAACCCGCTTGTTCAAGTTCGATTTCCCATGTATCTGATTTCACATGACTTGCCTTCCCTGAAGTGCAACTAACACCTGTCTTGTCTGGGTTGACTTCGACTCTGTTGCCTTGGGAATCCTCTGCCCAAACAGTGATGAGGGCAACTTCACCTTGGCTTCGAGTCTCGTTGGCCATACCTGTGATAACACGGACGGCCTGACCTGGAACAATCGTTAGTGGAATGGTGTGTTCAGCATCACCTTGTGCAATTTCAAGATCGTAAATCCCACTCGTTACACCCGTTAATTGCCAATAACCTGGACCGCTCGATGATGCATCAAAGAGTACAAAATCGCCTGTCACCAGTTCCACGCTTTCTGCTGGAGCCCTGTTTTGATGAACGTCTACCAATTCAACGAAAATGTCGAACGGAACCCCCGCTTTGATGACCAAACCTGCATCATCAGCAGTGACGAGAGAGGACCCCTCTCCGGGTACAACGTTGATGCGAACTGCTGCAAAGACGCCATCCGCATTGGCTCGTATTTCGTGTTCACCCACTTCAGTTGGGTACCATTTTCCATCGGCCATACGAATCTCAAGAGTACGGTCGACACCCGCTACAGTCCAGTTTACAGCGACATAGGGGATGGTATTACCGTAGGCATCCTTGAATTTCGGATCAAAATCAAGGTAGGAATCAGCAGCGACCTGTGTCCCCGGTTCAGGCAATTCAATGAAAGCCAGTCGACCTGCTGTAACCTCACCCGACCATTGCGCCTGATGGACAATTCCAGTGGACGCATCAAAATAGGACGAACTGAATCGAAGAACTTCCAATTCTTTCGGCATAATTGACACATACGAGTCAAAAATCTCAACCGCAGCAAATTCACCCTCTGTCTTGGTGATGTTCGCTTCAACCTGCCATACATTTCCAAAAGTGTCCATCGCCTCATGAACCAACGCCAATTGGGTTCCTGAGGAAACAGAGGATTGACTTGAGACCAACTGTGTAGCATGAGCGGACCCGTGCACCACATCCACGTTAATGGAAGCAGGGACATCTGAATCGATCACATCAATCGCAAACTGGCCTGACTGACCAGGAGTCCAGTGCACCTCATCCCCAACTTGTGAAAGTATGCCGTTGTCCACAGTCCAATTCCCTAAAGGAATTGGCACAGCAGAGCGGTAGCCTTGCGAATCGGTACGAACCGCATCAAGACGGTAGGATTCTCCAGAAACATACACGGTTTCATCGGGTGTAATTTCAATTTCAACAATCGAAGCATCAGCAGGTACAACACGGATTGTGCTGTTCCCCCAAATGGCACCGGCTCGAACCGAAAGATTCCAGATACCAGGTGCGGAAGCATAGTAATATCCAACTGGGGTTATGGTACCGTTTTCAACGGTCCATACCTTGTTTCCAGCAATCGTATTGTTCATTTTCTGACCGTACGAGTCAACTAGATCGGGATACAACTGCAAACCTTGTCCACTACGCAAGATGAGGTTGCTCGGAAAAACAAATTCGTAAGGATCACCCGCTGTGGCTTCCATTGTGACCGTTGTTTCAAGTTGGTCGTAACGGGCAACAACCTCGTACAGTCCGAGCGAAGGAGGGGTCCATGAAGGCTCACCCTGCCCGACATAGATACCGTCAACGGTCCACACCACATCTTGACCTGAACGAGGGTTGTCGTGTGAGTCAATGAGATCGGCTTGCAAGACAAACGGATATTTTGCCCGCGGTTGATCGGTTGTGTTGATACGAATGGATTGACCCCAGCCAGCTTCAACCGAGACAACAACCGTATCGTTGAAGCCAGCATGTTCTGCACGAATGGTTACCATTCCAGCTGACCACGGGAAAAACAACCCGGTTTCTTCGATGGTTCCATTGCTTGCTGACCACGTAATTTCACCATCGACGACATTGTTCAACGCATCGTA
>PBSP01000077.1 GCA_002726845.1 Methanobacteriota archaeon
CTTTTGGTGGTTTTGAGTCGAGAAGTATCTCAATTCCAAACGCTTTTGCAAGAATGTTTGAACCAGCGTGAGCCAAATCGACTCGAAGTTGAGGCATGTTTGATCGTCCTCTTCCTGCGCTGTGTAAGTCGATAATTGCATCAGAATCCTCGACAAGATATTTCCAAACTTGGGCAGCTACTCTTCGGGTTGAAGAACCTTGGGAATTACCTGGGAAATTCCTATTCAGGTCACGCCCATCAGGAAAATAGCGTGATTTGGATCGGTATCCTGGCATGTTTACAACTGGAACAACACGTATGGTACCTGCAAGTGTCTCGGGGTCCAGTGGTTTTTCTTCGCCTGTGAAAGCAGTACTCAAAAGATGTGTGCAGGCGGATGGACCTGTTAACTCATCTCCATGCACACCACCAAGAATAGTAATCGTCGGGCCTGGTCGCTTTCCGTGTATGATGGTAACGGATGTCGACCAAGGGTCTCCAATACTTACTTCGAGCAGGGGCAATTCAATGGTACGAATTGTTCCCCGTTTCACCAACCTGCGATAGAATCGATAATCGCCCCAATCTGAATTTCGATCCCATTCCGAGCGATCTTCAATCTGGTGTTCTGCGAGTGCTTTCTCGATGGTTTTGCGACGCCTGCGGGAGATTTCGTGTGCAATCCGAACTGGCTTTCGCTTCTTTTTACGAGCCATAGTACCAAATCCAGTTTTCATTCAAGTCCTGCAACTAGGTTTGCTAGAACATCCTCAACATTCTTCGCTTTTGTAACACCTGACGCAAGAAGAACGCCATGAGCGCCTAGTTCAACAGCAGTACGGACATCATCACCATCTTTGACACCGGCACCACAGAGAACGCGAACATCAGGGTTGATGCTCTGAACAGCCGTAACCGTATCGGAAACAATGGTTGGGTCAGCGGTTGTCACGGAGATGTCTCCTCCGATGAGTTCTGGGGGTTCTACTGCAATGAAGGTTGGTCCAAGTTCTGCAAGTTGGTGAGCTTCATCAACATCTGCCGCACAAGCGCAGATTGGGAACGAACTGGGGAGCTGATTCATGAGTTCTTTTACATGCTCAATGTTGACTTTGTGTTCAGCATGATTGATAATCGTTCCTTTAGCACCTCGTTCTATAGCGTTATCTGGTTGCAACCATCCCGTGAATGAACCTTTTCCAACTGGATCAAGGTGCTGACTCCATACTTCCAATGTAGGAGCAGCTTGTTGAACACTGTGAAGATCGAAAGCAGAAACGACTGCTACCATTCGAACATTGCTATTGGATGCACGTTCCATCGCCTTTGCCAACTCAACTGCTTTTGCTCCCATGGCCGTCTCGTAGGTTTTGAAGTTCACAACAATCAACGGCTGCATGGCAATCCCACGAAGTAATTCTTCTTCATATCTTCCTTTGAGTTATTGAACAAGTGGCCATTGTGCGTCGGATAGAATTGTGTTATCAGGAACGGTTGAATCGTGGTCTAAGACGACGTTTTTCAGAACACAATTCTTGCCAACAGATGTGTTCCTCCCGACCAATGTTTCAGAGAGTTTTGAATGCTTTCCAATCGTTGCGTTGTCCAATAAACTGCATTTGCTCAGTTGTGCAGAATCGATAACTGAACCTTTTGACAACATCGTATGTTCAACCTCACTATCGGTTGAAATATGCACGGACTCGTCCGCAAGCCAGTTTGAATCTTTTTGCAATCCATGCTCCCAACGCCTGTTTACGATGCTTGCATGAACTCCTTGGGACCAACTTTTTGGTGTTCCTGCATCGATAAAATATCCCTCAAATGGATATCCATTGAGTTGTCTTTCTTGAGCTAATGTCGGGAAAATATCACGTTCAAGGGAACTCCTTCCTTCAGGTATACGATCGAAAATATCCTCTTCAAAAATGTAAGATCCTGCGTTAATCAGGTTTGAGAACACTTCTTCTGGTTTTGGTTTTTCTTTGAATTGAGTAACACGTTTGGATTCATCCAATCCAACAATTCCGAATCGAGTAGGATCGTCAACTTCCCAAAGAGCAATCGTTCCCAATCCTCCATTTTTCTTGTGTAAATCCAGTCCTACTTGCATATCCAGAGAAGAAATGATGTCTCCATTTAGACAAAAAAACGGACCCGAAACAACATCCCGACAATTTCCAAGTGCACCTCCGGTGCCAAGGGGTTCAGTCTCCTTAACAATCGTAACATCGTATGGGACGTCAACTTCCTTGAAGTATGCTTCAATATCATCGACCTTGTATCCTCCCGCAACGACAACTTGGTCGATTTTGTGATTCGGAACTACCTCGACAACGTGCTCAAGCAGGGTTTTGTCCAGCATCGGCAAAATTGGTTTCGGAATTTCGTAAGTCCAAGGTCGTAGCCGTGTACCAAAACCACCGGCTAAAACAACCACCTGCATGCTTCACGGGCTTCGTTTTTGTTTTTCAAGTTGTAGTGTCCCTATGATGAATGACCGAGATAACGCAGCCGCACAGTTCAAAGGCGTTCTTTGGCTCGCAAGTGACAGTGATACAATGAACATCCACGAATATCAGGGAAAAGCGTTGTTCAAGGCACATGGAGTCAATGTACTCAATGGGGTACACTGCACCACAGTAGACGATGCTTTGAACGCTTACGACTCACTTCAATCCAAGGTCGTTGCCGTCAAGTCTCAGATCCATGCAGGTGGTCGCGGGAAAGGAAATCTGTATCGTCCAAATTCAGACGAACTTGTGATGGAGGGTGGAGTGAAGATTGCATTTTCCCGCGAGGATGTAAAGACCTACGCGGCCAACATTCTCGGCCAAGTTCTAGTGACCAAACAAACAGGTCAGGAGGGCAAGATTGTTAACCATCTCTACGTTGAATCAGGGTGCGATATTGCTCATGAATATTATCTCGCATTGTTGGTCGATCGAGAACATAAATCTGTCCTGATTATGGCATCGACAGAAGGAGGAATGGATATTGAAGAGGTTGCAGAAGAAACCCCTGAACTCCTTCACAAGGTCAACGTCGACCCAAATGTAGGGTTGATGGGGTATCAAATTCGTGATCTAGGTCTTGCGTTGGGTCTGTCGGGCGCCTCTCACAAATCGTTTGGAAAAATGCTACGTTCGTTGTACAATCTCTTTGTGAAAGAGGACTGTGCCATGGTCGAAATTAACCCATTGGTTCGAACTGCGGACGATGATATGGTCGCACTTGATGCCAAAGTGAGTTTTGATGAGAACGCTGAGTTCCGCCACAAAAATTGGGACGATTTGCGCGACTTGTCTGAAGAAGAAGACGTTGAGATTCGTGCCAAAGAGACGGGTCTGTCTTATGTGAAACTCGATGGAAACATTGGATGTTTGGTTAACGGGGCTGGTTTGGCTATGGCTACCATGGATGTCATCAAATTGTACGGTGGAGAACCAGCAAACTTCCTCGACGTGGGCGGTGGAGCCAATGAAGAACAAGTCAAGACAGCGTTTTCGATTATCCTTGAGGACCCGAACGTGAAAGGAATCCTTGTGAACATCTTTGGCGGTATCATGCGTTGTGATATCATCGCCCGAGGTGTCATTGCAGCTACTGAAGCACTCGATCTGGACGTCCCGCTCGTCGTTCGCCTTGCGGGGACGAACGTTGTCGAAGGAAAAGCAATTCTTGCAGATTCAACGCTCAACATTCACCCAGCCGATGATCTGGCAGAAGGTGCGCAGAAAATTGTGGAGTTGATTGGAGGTGGTGCTTGATGGGTATTTGGATTGAAGAAAACGCAAAAGTACTCGTGCAAGGAATTACCGGTAAGCAAGGCATGTTTCATGCAGACAAAATGGTCGAATATGGGACGAATATCGTAGGCGGCTGTACGCCGGGTAAAGGTGGCCAAACCGTCGATTTGCAGGGAAAGAAGTTCCCCGTTTGGAATTCGATGTTTGAAGCGATTGAAGCAACAGATGCCGATGCAACCGTGATCTATGTGCCCCCACCGTTTGCTGGTGAAGCAATTATGGAGGCAGCAGATGCATTCGACCAAATAAAAGGTGAGGGGGTTGTTGTATGCATTACGGAAGGGATTCCCACGTTGGATATGGTGAAGGCTGTTGCATTCGTTGAAAATCGGCCAGGAGTCCGTCTTATTGGCCCAAACTGCCCCGGAATCATCACACCGGGTGAAAACGGGGGTGCAAAGATTGGAATTATGCCGGGTCACATTCATGCCAAGGGACGGATCGGTATTGTATCCAAATCAGGTACCTTGACTTACGAAGCCGTTGCTCAAACGATGAGCATAGGAGAGGGGCAGTCAACCTGTGTTGGAATTGGTGGCGACCCCATCAATGGAACAGGCTTCATAGATTGCTTGGCAGCATTTCAAGCAGATTCGCAAACCGAAGCCATTGTGATGATCGGAGAAATCGGTGGGAATGCGGAGGAAGAAGCAGCTGCATGGGCAAAGGAGAATGTGACAAAGCCAATTGTTGGGTTCGTAGCTGGTGCCACTGCGCCACCTGGTAAGCGAATGGGGCACGCTGGTGCAATCATCTCTGGTGGAAAAGGCACTGCTGTAGAGAAGTTTGCTGCATTTGAGGCCGCTGACATTGCCTGCGCAAAGGACCCGTCCGAAATTGGTGCAGTGCTTCTCGAAGCGTTGAAGAAAGCCGGCTTGAGAAACGAGTGATATGAGCGAAGAGAGAAGCAAGGAACTTCTCGCTCATTATGCTCAGAATCCCATTGATTTTACGTGGATTCCCTCTCCAAACCAGCATTCTTACCGATGGAGAACCACTGAAGGGCGATGGGTCACCGCTCGTCGTCGTATTCGAAATCATCAAACATTGGTCAAAGCCATGGGTAATGATGTGGTCAGTGACCTCTACGTCTCGACCTCGAGATGGCTCGACCCAATCGATTTACCGCGACTTCGTGACAAGGAACGACCGCATCCAATTCTTCTCGATCATCTCATCGTCTTCGACATCGATGTGGCACCTCTGAGCCAAAAGAATCTCGAGAAAGCGAGAACCATTGCAATCGGCCTTCACGATTACCTCCGCAATGATCCATCCATGGAATTTCTGAGCTGTTCTTTCTCAGGTAGCAAAGGATTTCATCTGTTTTACCTAGATTTGGACAGAGACAAGTTCGCCATTGAAGACCCAAAGGTACGAGAAGAAACGGTCCGTGAATCACGTAAACAACTACTTACTCGAGTCTTAGAAAAGGGGTTTAGCGTCGACGAGCGAGTAACAGCAGATACGCGACGAATTATTCGTCTACCCGGTTCGATACACGGGACGACCGGTTATCAGTGCACGGTCATCACATTGGAACAATTGAGGAAGCCGTTGAAGGCTCTGCTCGAAGACATTCCACGTACAGACTCGGCTCAAAAAATTCCCAAACGTGCTCGGAAGCCCAAAAAGAAGTCCAAAAAGCAACCAAGACGACCGAAAACCGTGGTCGAAACCCGCACAGTGCAACAGTACATGGTTGAAGCAAGCACGCACGTGCCAGGAACGAAAGATCGCTCAGTTATCATGATGTGGCTACCTCGTGCATGGGGTTCAGGTCAAGAGGCATTGGAGAATGCATTGGAGATAATCAACGAAGAGGAACTTGGGCAATGCTCTTTTTGGCAACAAGGCAATCGCATTCTCATGCTATGTCCTCTCGCCCTTCCACGCTCTCAAGTTGTGAAATTATTCACGTCGTATAAAATGAGCAAGCGAGCGGCGATTCTAAAGGAACGTGAGCATGATTGGATTCGTATCTCGAATGTCATGGATGAAGATGGAGATTGGCAAGATTTACTCGAACCAATTGGTCTCTATGGGAATGATTCCGCTTCAACTACGTCTTTTTCTGCTTCTCATCTTGAGCTTGAGAGAAGAATGGGTGTTCATCGCCAAATAGCATCTTCTGCGACATTCGCTGGGAAACCAGAACCAACATTACGTATTGCTGTTCGGGAATGAGTCTTTATACTTCGGAATCAACCGAAGATTCGTCTCCAATGGAGTCTGCGGACAATGACATGCACCTGCTGGGCAGGTACGGTATGACCCAATCGGCCATGGCGCTTGGAGACGGCGCCATGGCCATCTTGAGGTAGAGCAATGACTGAACGAAAGAAAATCAAATTAGGACCTCTTTATTTTCTTGGATTCTTGATGTTCTTTTTTTCTGAAGAATCCGATATACTGGCCCTTCTTGGAGGGTTCACGATTGCTTTTACAAGCCTAGCACATTTCATTTTCAAGATTGTTACACAACAGGATGAGATCAGAGGTGAGATGACGCAGCAATTCAGAGGCGGAATAACGCAACAAAGAACTGATGTAAGGCGCTCTCGGTTCTCTTCAAGCCCAAGAGGAACTCACCATTATGACCAACTGATTCGCAAAATGCAAGTTACTGATTTGAGTGGAATGACTGTAGATCAGGCAGCCACGACCTATGCCTCGTTCTTTAGATATCCAGTCGTATCAGCAGAACCGTTCTTCTCGAATCCTTATGTGAAAGAAGTTCTCAAGATTGGTAATGCTCAAGTTAGTGCTCAGGCCATTGCTGGTTCATACTCTTCCACGCCTCCAACAACATCGAGTTCAAGTGGAGCATTTTGGTCCTCGATGCCAGAATCATCGACCGAAGCCATTGAGGTATGTGCAAATCCGACCTGTTCAACACCCGTTACCGTGTTTGACTTTCGATGTTACAAATGCAGGAATCGCTTCTGTGGGGCTTGCAAAGGCGACAAAATCACCTGTCAAAGCTGCTCATAAGAAAATCTGCTTCTTGTGCGTTGAATTTTTTGGACCTAAGTCTTGCTGTCGGATTACTTCGAGTCGTTGTTTGCCGTCTGCACTGTGGGCGTAGAATAACTCTGCAGGACTGATGAACTCTTGCCAGTATCTCAGGAAGATATCTGCTTCCTCCCGTTTACCAGCTAAGATTTTTGGGACAGAATGGTACATGACAAGCCTTGATTCGACAGGACGTAGGTATTTTGCGAGAACTTCTGGGAGCATTTTTGTTAACCAATTGTCTGTAAGGAAGCGTGAATATCTGGAAATA
>PBSP01000078.1 GCA_002726845.1 Methanobacteriota archaeon
CTCAAATTCAATAACAACAGGAGTGATGGTTTCGCAATCTTGGCATTGGTACTGCTGCCCAGTCATGAATCCCATGTAAGGGTAGATGCGAATGCTCATGCACGTTGGACATGCAATGAAGGACATGAATCGGACTTTGAGTCATGGTTTATGACCTCTCGCTTCGAAACATGGTTGAATTGAGTTGATTGGTTCTAAAACAGTGTTGTTTGCAGAGAAATCGGGTCCAAAACTTGGTTGTAATGCAATTTCCAAACCAATTCAAGCGCTGCGAATTCAGCTGATTTCATGGCAGCTTCAACGGTCCCCACAGGCTCAGACCACGCATCACCTGCGAACGATATGCGTTTGTGATGAAGGCGATTTGCTTTTCGTGACGGTCGAGAAAAACGCCACCTATGTGCATGGAAACCGGCATCATCAAACCATTCAGTGTTGATGGTTCGAAGTTCTTCAAGAATTAATTGTGTTATCTCATCTCTGGAACTCTCCAGGTGCATTTTGCTCCAGGTGTTGGTCATGTGGACGATGAGAACGTTGGAATCCTGATCTTCGATTCCTCTGCGAATCAATTCAATGGTATCACTGTTGTAATTCAGGATGTTTTGCGGTATTGATCTTGTTCCTGTACAAATCAAGGTCCAATTTGAAACGTAGGGATGCTCCATCCACTCTGTTGGGGTTGTTTGTGGAAGAAGTGGGTGCAGTTGTGGCAGTGGACAGGTCAAAATGACGGCTTCAGCCTCCCAACTGAACCCTTTGTCATCCTCCAAGAGCACAAAATCCTCCTTAGTTTCAATGGATACAACACGTGTTTCGCAGAGCACATCCGTTCCTTCAAGCATTGAATGAATGTATTCATCGGCGTGCGGCCCTTTGTTGTTAAGCACGTCTGAACCGTGGTTGTATGTACCGCTTTCACGTCGTTTGGTCGAGGAACGTCCTCCGGGTATGCTCCCTTTGTCAAGGACTAGAACGTCGTAGCCATAATCTGTCAGCAGTTGCGCTGCACGGGCACCAGCGAAACCTGCACCAACTATGACGAACGGACGCTGCTGTTGGTAGGCCAGTCGATTGACATGGTTTCGGTAAGATGTCATGTCAAGTCGTGATTCGTGAGTTTCCAACTCACGCTTCCGAACAACACCCATGATTGGGAGCGGAGGTAAAAAGGGTCGGTCAAAGAGGCCATGACACCATTGAATACCTGCTATTGAGGAAGGGTCTCTACCGTCCAGAGCGAACTTGTCGTTCAAGTGCTGGCCGATTTCGAGAGACTCCTCGAGCGATTGTGTCCAATGTGGTGTTGCTTTCCCCCATGTCATACGGAGATTGTTGTGCAATTCTCCGTGTCGATGCAATGACGTTTGGCACAGATTCCAGAGATGATTGGGTGATTTCCCAAGCTCGAGATTTTCTTTGCTCAACACCGTTGTTCGAACGTCTTCTGATGTATTGTTCCATGATTCAAGCGCCCAGTGCGGTAGGTTATGCGGTCCGTAAGGATCTTTGGTCGAGAAAACATGATGCCATGCATGCTCCCGAAAGATGAGCAATTCGTCAAGAAATTTCTCTGCTGATTTGGTACCGACCGCGTGCGCTTCTCGTACAATTTTCATGACCGAAATCATGCCGTAATGAATAGCCATCGAAAGACGCGAGACTCCGTTGGGATCCGCAGCATTGTTGCGTCTACGTGAATATCCCGACAGACCTCTTGCAAGAAATTCTTCCCAGCGGCTTAATGCTGCTCGCTCTCCTCCACGTTGGTGCCATACTGGATGGACCGTCATGTCGATGTCGCATTGATGCAACAGTTCCAATCGAGCATCATGCGATGCCAATGTATCGATATTTACGGGTTCAAAAGGTAACGGGCCGTCCCACGGACTTGGTTGTTCAAGTTGAAGGTGAGGCCATGGACTACCCACTCTTCGCTTCCTGAGTTTCTTGGTCGCATCCCGATAACGGAAAGGACGGTCCATTGACTTTCCAAACACGGTTAATGGGACCACACAATGACAATCAATTTCGATAACTGGGCAATCTGAATATGCGGCGATTTTTTCTACCCAGTTGTTCCAAGGTGGGAGGGGAAACAAGTCGGTTATGATCAACGATGCGTTTTTCGCAAACACCTTGAGATTTGCAGAGCGGTGGCCTTCTCTTGCCACGTGAAGTACGTAACGAATCCCGAGTTGCTTGCAACCATGATGCAAGTCAACGGCTGCATCAAGTAGAATGTTGTGATGGCGAGCGTTAGCATGGGGGTAACGTTCGTCAATGCCTTGGTACACGAGCAAAGGACGGTTGTATCGGTTTGCTAGAATTCGGCCTGCGTCTAGGGCAGGGTTTTCATGTGTACGAAGAGTGGATTTGAGCCATACAACAATCGGTCCATTTCCATGGATTTCATCGATTGCATTGGCCAGACGACATCTTTCTGCAAGATGTTCTGGCAATTCGAACATGCTCTAAACTCCGTGCTTTGGTAAATATACTCCTGTTTGAAAACAATCTCAAAACCATGATTAAATGCCGTGAAGTAAACCGTTCATGGGCAACAAAACGTATCTAGTCACAGGAGCATCCAAAGGCATTGGGCGCTCAATTGCAAGGTCTTTGGCAAGGGATGGAATGCGGGTTGTTGTCCTTGCACGTCAATCCGACCATCTTGAATCCGCTTGCGATGAGATTCAATCCTTATCACCCTCATCGTTCTCGATAGCATGCGACCTTGCAAATCCAGAGTCCATCGATTCAGCAGTACAATGTTTAGAAGAACTTGATGTACTTGATGGAATAGTTCACAATGCAGGAGCAATAATGCCCATTCGATCGATGTTTGAAGCGGACCAAGACGCATGGGAACAAAACATTCACATCAACCTGACCGGAGTCCAGCGTCTAACAAAGGGCTTGTATGCAAAGATGAGGGCTGCTGAACATTGCAGGGTGACAACCATCTCTAGTGGGGCAGCTCTTCGCCCACTTCATTCGTGGTCTGCATATTGTATCTCCAAAGCAGGTCTTGACATGTGGTCCAGATGCCTGGCAGAGGAAGGGGCAAAAGATGGAATTACAGCGATTTCGATTGCACCAGGGATTGTAAATACCGATATGCAACGAAAAATCCGAAGTTCCAGTTCTGATGATTTCCCAATGGTCGAATCCTTTGTTGGATATTACGAAGAGGGCCAACTAACAAATCCAGATGATGTAGCAGAAAAATTACATCCACTCATCATCGGTCATACAACGGAGCAATCGGGTCAAAGATTCGACGTCCGAGAACTGTAGCATCCGAACATAGCGAACCGAACTGTCTTAAGCCACCACCACAGCGTAGGGTCATGCCAGGAACGGACCGTGTTGAAATCCGGACGCTCAAAGTTGGACGATTTTGCGTTGTCGACGATGAAGCCTACAAAATTTTGAGCATCTCAAAGTCCAAACCAGGAAAGCACGGTTCTGCGAAAGCACGTCTCTCTCTTGAAAGCATCTTTACCGGAAAGAAAATTTCTCACGTTGGTACTGTTACGGATTCCATCAGTGTTCCGATGATTGAGAAGGGAACAGCAACCGTCACTCACATGGAAGGCAACGAAATTCATGCGATGAACGACCGTGACTACTCAATGATGATTTTGCCAATGCCAAGCGCAGAATCTGAAATGAACATTGAAGCAGGTCAGAAAATCATGTGGCAAGAAGCACTTGGCCGCTACATCATCATCCGAGATCACTGATATCCGAGAGATTCTGCTGCAGAGACGATCATCTCTTCATGGGTTGTGGACTTCCAACCCGTTTTTTCTATGGTGTTAGAACAATCGTAGTGATTGGTTGTACCCAGTCCTCTTGTCACCAATTTCGCTTCCTTGATGAAGAACGCCATGAGTCTTACAAGAACATTCGGAAGCGCTCCGGTTCGTACCTTGTATCCATGAGCTTTCAAAATACGTGCAATTTGTGGCATTGTGATCGGTGTTGAAGCCATCATCAAACGCTCACCGTCCAGTTCGTCCCGTTCCAAAGCTTCTGCGTGCATCCATGCAACATCACGAACATCCACAGGTGCAAAACTGATTTTTGGAAAACCCGGGTAGGAACTTTTTACGATTGATTCAATAATCCGTAGAGACGTTCCCGCTCGACCGCTGTGTAGCGGACCAAAAATGACGTTTGGGTTTACTGTTGTAAGTGAAACATCAGGGTATTGAGCGGCAAATTCCCTGGCTGCTTTTTCGGCAAGCGTCTTGCTTTTGGTGTAAGCGGAAACGTCTCCGCTGAGATCGGTCCAAAAGGTTTCATCATAGGTTTGATTTTTGGACGTCGGAGTTGCACCAGAAATGGCTGCTGTAGAGGATGTAATTACAAACTTACGAATTCCTGAATCGTACGCCGTCTTTAGAACGAGCAAGGTGCCGTCCTTCGCAGGTCGAATCAACTCCATTTCGTCTTTAGGCTCATATGCAGAGAATGGTGATGCCGTATGGATTACAGCATCAATACCTTGCATGGCGTCTTTCCATCCCTTCTCTGATGTTAGATCGAGGGCCCGTAATTCGAAAGCGTCACCTGCTGAAAAGTCAGCCAGAACAGTGTCGTGGTTTTCTTTGGGTGTTCTTGTCGTACCCCGAACAAAGTAGCCTCGTGAGAGGAATTCCTGTGTAACTTGTCTTCCAAGAAATCCTGTGCATCCCGTGATGAGGATTCGAGTGAACTTCTTGTTCATACTTCGTGGGCGACGATACTTGGCTTGAACGTTTGTCAATTGCATTCAAACGGCTCAACATCGTTGCTGTGCAGGTGCTGTTTTCATAAACCAAGTCGGACATGAAGCGTTAAGGGATACCATGAGCGAGATGGCAACTGTTGATGATAAGCGTACAACAAAAGAGATTATGTCTGCCATGACCGACGACGACAAAAAGGCGCTCAAAGGATGGTACTTCTTTGATTGGGCCAATCAAGCATATGCTCTGACGGTGATGACGGTTATCGCACCAGCATTGATGGCAGCACTCTACAACAAGGCTACTGGTACGCAGTCCGGTGACACGTTTTACGCCTGGGTACTGACCATATCGATGATTTTCGTGGTTATCACAGCACCCGCATTGGGAGTTATTGCCGACAAAATGCCAATCAAGAAAAAGTTGCTTAAATGGTACACAGTTGCTGGTATTCTGTTCACAGCATTGATGGGTGCTGCTCCGTATTTCGGCTCACAAGGTTACATCATCTTGGCGCTCATGTATACCATTGGTACGATTGGTTTTACCGGTGGTAACGTCATCTATTATTCCTTCATGCCGTATTTGGCTCCACGCCAGTGCCAAGATCACGTTTCCACGTGGGGTTATGCTTACGGTTTCATAGGTGGTTCCTCTCTTCTCATTTTCCACCTTATTGTCCTCTTGGGAACTTCGTGGGACACGAATTTCCAAATGGCCATCATATTCTCAACATCCGCTATTTGGTGGTGGGGATTTGGAGCTCTGATTTTCAAGTGGACCCCCGAACCTGAGATTCCGTCTGAAATGCAGTGGGAAGGTTTTGGTAAAGCAACAAAAATGGCTTACAAGCAAGTCTTTCAAACCTTTAAAGAAGTTAAGCGGTTCAAGGTCCTCGCTTACTTCCTCCTTGCCTACCTTTTGTTTTACGATGGAGTCAACACCATTGCCAGCATGGCCAGTGCTTTTGGAGAATCCGTGCTACGGCTTGACCCAAGCATGAACGTTCTTCTCTTACTCACGGTCAACATTGTTGCCATTCCAATGACATTGGTTTTCGGTAAACTTGCAGATGTGAGGGGGACGAAGTTTGCGTTAATGCTGGCTTTGTTCATTTATTGCTTTGTTGCAATCGTTGCTGCTGGCTTTGCACCACTGGAATTAGATCCAACAGCGGACGATGATGGAGATGCAATACCCGATGATGCAGAGCGCTATGATTTCACGTTTACATGGGACGACGATGGTAACTATACAATGGATACGTTGTACGACCGTGGATATGAGGGATGGGTTGGTGAAACGGCAAAAGGTGATGAGGCATTTAGAGACAACTTCCAAGAGTATTTCCCTGAAGCTGACTACAGCGTTGGAGACAAAGGTGAGAGTACCATCGCAACCGGTTTGATGGTTTGTGTAGTTATTCTTGCATTTGTTGCTATTCTTGGTGGGGGAATTATGTTCATCCAAAGAAAGGAATTGGGATGGTTGGGCGTTCTTGCAATGATTGCAATGGTCTCCATTGCGATATTCGCCTCGTCAACTCTCGCCGACCAAAAGAAAACCGAGGAGGAGGATGTGATGCAGATTGATGAAGCAAATGCAACTTCCATGGTTGCAGCTTTCGAAAATACCAGCGATCACCGATTCTCGATTCTCTTTGTTGGTGGTCCGATGGGTGGTGAGTCGGAACTTGGTGATCGACACCCAACTGTTGTGGATCAAGGCGGGCCTGCTGATGGATGGGCTACGTTCATGCGTGACAACGTATGGAGTCCGCTGAACATCAGCGTATCATTGCAATGGATTATTCTGGGAATGTTTGTTGGAATCGCGATGGGTTCCGCAGGAGCGCAGGCTCGTTCTATGTTTTCTCAACTTGTACCCGAAACACGAACGTCTGAATTCTTTGGTTTCTTTGGATTCCTTGGCAAGTCTGCTGCCATGATTGGTACCTTCCTCTACGGCATTGCAAGTTCGGTATTCGACAGTCGCGTTGCAATTTTGACGATCACCATCGTTATTCTCGCTGGTACGTACCTCACAAGCCGAGTCGATCTTGAAGAGGGTATACGAGTTGCTGAAGAAGAAGATGCTCGGGCGAGAGCAGAGGCTGCGAAACAGGATGCATGATGGGTGAATGCCATGCGTGGCTTTCCTCAAATTCAGGCATTTCTATCGGTTGTTTTGATTCTCATGATGGGTGTTGTTTGGGGTTTACCACTCGCACCAGCGATATACGTCTTTGAATGGCTTACATCGTTTGGACCCGGTGACAAAAGTTGGCCTAATCTATTGTTGATTGGATTTTCTGCATCGATTGCCCTCCTCACTTGGGGTCTATTTCTTCTCTTGCTATCGGGAAGTCTTCAATTTCTTATTCGCTTGAGGTTTGAAGGACGAATTGTAGCTCCTCTTGGTTCGATGGTAACCATACGTTGGGCTATTTGTGGCCAACTTCATCGCTCAACACAACCGTTCCTTGCTCATGTTGTACCGTCATTTTTTGCAAACGCTTACTACAGGCTGGCGGGCTGTAAGATTGGAAAGAATGTCAACATCAACTCGGTTAAAATCAACGACCCATCACTCGTCGTACTCGGTGATAATGTTGTTGTAGGTGGTGGGGCTACACTGAACGGCCATCTTGTCGAGGGTGGAAAGATTGTACTTGAGAAGATCGTGGTCGGCAAAAATGCCACGGTAGGTGGAGCAACGATGGTTGGTCCAGGAGCCCGTATTGGAGAAAACAGCATCTTGGGCAATCGTGCACTCCTTGCAAAACGGAAGGTAATCCCTGATGGTGAGGTTTGGGTCGGAATCCCTGCCCGTCCCATTTCATCGTCTTATTCTGAATCGTCCAAATGATAAACGTAGGTGGGTATGCCACGTTGATGTGCTTCATCGGCGACCACTTTGGTCCACTTGCTTTCTTTGCTCAAGAAGGCGAGGACGTGAGTCGCAACCTCAAGCAATTTTTCAGTTAGTTCAAGTGGAGCTTCACTCCTTCCAGAATCCTTCAATCCTGGCCTGGGTTGGTCCCAATACTCCGAAAACATGACAAATTCAATGTTGTTGTTCGTGGCCCATCGTTCTGCTAAATAATCGACACCACTTGCTCCACCAACGATTATTAGATCGGGATAATCCTCGATTTCAATCCACTCATCCAAGATGTCTTCTATGACTGAGTAATCGTAAAATCGACTCGAACCCGAAATTACAAGATTGATAATTCGTCCATCTTGATTGATATCTTTTGCCGCAAGTCGAGAAAGTTTCCCTCCACCGGTAGTCCCGCTCATACCGCTCCATCACAATTGGTAGGCATAAACTCTGTGGATGTTATCAAAAAGCGGAATTCCCTGAGGGCAACTGTATTCAAGTACCCGCGATAGCAACATACATCGCGGGTGTGGACAATGGACGAGAAATCTGGTTCGGATTCGACAGTTCAGCGCTCAGCCTATCGACAACCAGTAACAGCAAAGGGTCTCAAAGCGATTGAGGATGGGACCTTAACATGGCTTGACGATGAGATGTACAACAATCTTAACACGGGAGTTCTCGAGCAATATTTGGAAGAAAAGAATCTCGAAGAATCCTTCGAAGTTTCCCATTGGTCCCCCTCCAAAGTGATGATTGGAATTGCGATTGGGGCCATTTTCTCTGGGGTAACAGCTTACATTGGTCTCAAACTTGGTCTGGCCATTTCAGCAGCTTGGTATATTGCCTACCTTTTGGGAATGGCCCTAAAGTGGTCCCCTTCGGAAGTGAACATAGCTACCTCAGCAACTACTGGTGCAACACATGCCTCCACAGGATTTATTTTCACATTTCCTGCGATTTTCTTACTTGCATCGAAGGCACAGTATTCGCTTGCGGATGGTCCGTTGATCACGCTTGAGGATGGTGAAGCGTTTCGACTTGCTTTCATTGCTATCGTTGCTTCGATGTTTGCCGGATTCCTTGGCGTGATGTACTTCATTATTTTCCGTCGAGTTTGGTTGGTCGAAGATCCGCTGCCCCTACCGGGTTTCGAAGCAACACTCAAGATGCTTGACATTGCCTCAGACGTCAATACAGGAGCAGTTGAGCACGCACGTGAGTCGTTGAAGACCATAGGGTTATGGACGGGAATCACAATGATTGGTATGTTCCTTATCGAGTATCCATTGGTCTGGCTTTCAGACAAAAAGCTCTCTGTCATGGATTATCTTGCAGAGACCCTTCATGTGGGCGACATTGGACTCGCCTCATTTTACAGCGCAGGAAAAATCCATCAACCTTCAGGCATCTATTCAGACGGTTCATCCAAAAAGTACACCCAGTGGTCTGAAGACAGTGCATGGAACCCCTTTGCCTACACCTACGTTGGAGTGGCTCTTACACCCTCGATGTTCGCTATTGGTTGGTTTATGAAAACCAGAGTTGCGTTTTTGGTCAACCTCGGAACACTCGTTGGTTGGTTCTTCTTGGTGCCGCTTGCGGTGTTCAGTAATTTCCCTGTGTACGACGCAACCTTGCAAGCCAATGTCCCCATTCAGTCCTATACAAGCACGGGTCCACAGGCCCTGCAAATGATTGCCTTTTCGAAAACGGTACGGACCATCGCTATCGGTTCCATTGTCGGCGGTGGAATGTTTGGTTTAGCGAAAATGTGGCGTACATTTGCAAACATCTTCAAAGACATCGGTGCAGCGTTCAAGGGCGAAGGGTCGCAGGAATATATGGAAGGCAAAGGCTGGTATGAATGGCCCTTGATGCACATTCCAATCTTCATGGGCTTAACCTTCTTGTCGATGATCGTCATCTTCTGGGTTGGTGGTTTTCCGGTTGCATCTGCAATTATCTTTGCAACCGTTCTCATCATGACAACGTTCCTTCTGGGTGCAATTGCGGTTCGTGTCATGGGTGAGACTGGAATCGAACCCGTCTCAGGCACATCGTTCATCGTACTGCTCATGCTTCTTGGTATCTTTCTCAACATGGAAGAGACATTGGGACTGGGGACACAGGATGCAGTTTTGCTCGGATTGGTAGGAACCACGGTCTTTGGATCAGCGATTTCAATGTCAGGAACGGTTATTGGAGATTACAAGAACAGTTTGTACATCGGTAATCGTCCGTACCACATCTCAAAAGGGAACATCATGGGAGTGGTTCCCGGAGCGATTATTGGTGCCGCAGTTGCTATTTTCTTGTCGATTCAACTCGCTGAAGGTCGAATTGATCTCATCGCACCACAAGCGAATGCGTTTGCGACCTTTTCGGTTATTTTCGCAGAAGGTCAAGGCGATTTGGTACTTCTTGGAATTGGCTTTTTGCTGGGTATGTTTGTCGAATGGGTTACCGGTATGGGTACATCGTTCGGTTTGGGCATGTATCTCGACGTGCCGCACACATTGCCCATGTTGATTGGAGGTTACAGCCGCGATAAATGGGAGGAAAAGAAATTGAAACCGAAAATCGAGGCAATCAAGGCTGAAGAAGGGGCCTCAGCAGCTGAAAAGAAGCGAGCGTTAATTCTCTTGAGCACGTTCATGGTTGCAGCAGGTTTGCTCACTGGTGAAGCTTTCTTTGGAACAGAATCGAGTATTCTTTCGTTCATCGACACACTTGTACCGAATCCAAATGGAACCGGCTGGTACATCGGACGAATGGCAGGATTCATTGCCCTCAACGTAGGTATAGGATGGATCATTTATGCCCTGTTCAAGCGAGCAGGTGTCATCGGTGCGCCCAAAGTACTCGATGCTGAGTTGGTCAATGAGTCGTGACCAATATGCAAAATGGATCGGTTCCAGCGCATGTCTGGTTGGTTCTTGGTGTGGCCATTTGTGGCGTATCGAGTGCAGGTGCAATCTTTACGCATGTTGATGACATACCACCATTACTTCGAGCCTCATGGCGTTTGCAATTGACAGCCTTGATTCTTGCCCCACTCGCCCTATGGCAATTCAATTCTATTAATGAGGAGGTCAAGTCTAAACTTTTTGAGATGTCAACAGGAAAAATCATTCTTGCAAGTGGTGCGTTCTTGGCATTGCATTTCGGATTTTGGGTGACATCGCTCGATTATACATCGTTGACGCATTCATTGCTGTTTGTTACGGCTCATCCACTTGTCATTCTGATTGGAATGATCTTGTTTGTTCGTAAACCGAATGGAATGGAATTGATTGGAGGGATTGCCGCCTTTGTAGGTGCGGCCATTTCGCTGCTCGATGCAGGTGATGTA
>PBSP01000079.1 GCA_002726845.1 Methanobacteriota archaeon
GGCTGAAGGCCTCGATCCAAACTGGATCGACCCTGCGAATCTCACGAAACTGACCATCGAAGGACTCTACGATGGTGTAACGACTCGCGAACTGGATCAACTTGCTGCAGAAACCGCTGCCTCATTGGTTTCTCATCACCCAGATTACAGCAAGCTCGCTGCTCGAATTTGTGTCGATGACCTTCATCGCTCGACCAAAGAGGTCTTCACCGATGTTATTACCGACCTGCGCGAATACATTGACCCTGAATCAAAACTCCATGCTCCCCTCATTTCAGAGGGCGTGTATGAGATCATTATGGCAAACGCCGAAGTGTTGAACAATCATATCGACTACAATCGTGACTACAATTACGACTATTTTGGCTTCAAGACCCTGGAACGTTCCTATCTTCTTCGTCTCGATGGCGAGGTTGCAGAACGACCACAACACATGTTGATGCGAGTTGCAGTTGGAATTCACCAGAATGACATTGAAAAAGCACTCCGCACCTACGACCTAATGTCTCAAGGTTACTTTACACATGCAACTCCTACGTTGTTCAACTCAGGAACGCCGATGCCACAAATGTCGTCGTGTTTCTTGTTGACGATGCAAGAGGACTCTCTTCACGGTATCTACGACACCCTCAAACAATGCGCCTTGATATCCAAGTCTGCAGGCGGTATCGGTCTCTCCATACATCACATTCGTGCTAAGGGATCGTACATCAAAGGAACAAATGGAAATTCGAATGGAATCGTCCCGATGCTTCGTGTGTTCAACGATACAGCTCGATATGTCGATCAAGGCGGTGGCAAGCGCAAAGGTTCAATCGCAATATACCTCGAACCCTGGCATCCTGACTTGATTGAATTCCTCGACCTACGTAAGAACCACGGTAAGGAAGAAATGCGTGCACGCGATTTGTTCTACGCACTGTGGACGCCAGATTTGTTCATGCAACGTGTCGAACAAAATGCCGATTGGTCCTTCTTCTGCCCGAACGAGTGTCCTGGTTTGCAAGACGCTTATGGTGAAGAATTCAAAGAACTCTACGAATCCTATGAAGCACAAGGTTTGGCTCGAAAAACGGTCCCCGCTCGTGAAGTTTGGGACAAGGTTATCGAAGCTCAAATCGAAACCGGAACGCCCTACATGCTCTACAAAGACTCGGCCAATCTCAAATCCAATCAGAAAAATTTGGGAACCATCCGATCATCCAACCTGTGTACAGAGATTATGGAATACACTTCTGCAGATGAAATAGCTGTGTGCAACCTTGCATCCATAGCACTTCCAAAGTTTGTCGAAAACGGTTCGTTCAATCACGAGCTTCTGTTTGATGTGACCTATCACACAACAGGAAATCTCAACCGTGTCATCGATGTCAACTACTATCCTGTAGAAGAAGCACGAAACTCAAACATGCGCCACCGTCCGATTGGGCTTGGCGTTCAAGGTCTTGCTGATACCTTCGCCATGCTTGGTTTGGCTTTTGACAGCCCAGAAGCCCGAGCCCTCAACAAAGAAATCTTCGAGACGATTTACTTCGCTGCATGCACTGCCTCGAAGGATGAAGCAATCGAACACGGTGCCTATTCAACCTTCCAAGGCTCTCCAGCATCTCAAGGTCTTCTACAATTCGATCTCTGGGGCATGAACGAGCACTCTGGACGCTGGGACTGGGACTCCCTCAAAGCAGAAATCGTTGAGAAAGGAATGCGAAACTCGCTCCTTGTTGCACCGATGCCTACAGCATCGACATCGCAAATTCTCGGGAACAACGAGTGTTTCGAAGCATTCACATCCAATCTCTACGTTCGTCGTACGCTCTCTGGTGAATTCATTGTTCTCAACAAACACCTCGTGAATGATTTGATTTCTGCAGGTCTTTGGAGCATGGAGCTCAAAGATGAAATTCTTCGTCATAAAGGCTCAATTTTGGGCATAGAAGGTATTCCTGACAACATCAAAGCGCTGTACAAGACCACTTGGGAAATCAAGCAAAAGCACGTTCTTGACATGGCTGCGGATCGTGGAGCATACATCGATCAGAGTCAATCGATGAACATCCACATGATCGATGCGAATGCTGCTAAGGTCAGTTCGATGCACTTCTACGGATGGCGATCAGGCCTCAAGACAGGAATGTACTACCTGCGAACCAAGGCTGCCGCTGATGCCATTCAATTCACTGTTGAAAGCAAAGCAAAGAACGATCCAACAGTGAACGGCCTTGCAGAACGCGCCGAACTTACCAGTATGGAAGAAATCACATGCAGCATTGACAATCAAGATGATTGTCTCAGTTGTGGTGCTTGACAATCTAAATCGCGAACCATCGTGGTTGCACTTAAGGTTTGAATCAGGATTTTTTGAAACATAACTTTACATTTGGAAGCCATGAGAATTCTCCATGGGGCGTGACGGGATTCTCCTGATGAACGTCGGAACGCCTGATGAACCCACCATCGAATCGGTCAAGTCCTATCTCAAAGAGTTCCTCCTTGACCCAGATGTGATTGACATCCCAGCACCGCTCCGCCACTTGCTCGTACGAGGAATCATTCTGCGTACCAGACCAAAGAAAATCGCACCTCGTTACAAGAGCATATGGATGGAAGATGGATCTCCTCTTCGAGTTTACACGCAACGAATTTGCGACAAATTGAGCCTTCGAATGGACGATACTTCGTGTGAAGTCGGTATGCGATACGGAAATCCAAGCATTCGTTCAGGTCTTGAATCGCTGCGTGACCAAGGTGTGACTCGTCTGCTGTTGGCTCCACTGTTTCCACACTATGCTCAAGCAACAACAGAGTCGGCTACAAAGCATGCGTACAAACAACTCAAAGCAATGGATTGGACGCCAGAAATACTCGAGCTAGGACACTTTGAGACAGAGAATGAATTCGTTGAACCGCTGGCTGAATCGATTCGTCCTTATCTGAACGACGACGCACACCTGTTGTTCTCGTACCATGGCTTGCCAATTTCACATGTAAAGCGAATCGATTCAAGCAAAAAGCACTGCCAAAAGGTCAACAACTGCTGTGAAGTGGTTTGCGATGCAAACCGATTGTGTTACGGGCGACATTGTAGTGATACAACAATGGCTGTCGTGGAAAAACTTGGCCTTACCCCTGACCAATGGTCCATGAGCTATCAGAGCCGGTTGGGCCCAGTGAAATGGCTTGAACCTGCTACCACAAGCAAGGTTGAAGAGTTGGTTGAACGAGGCATCAAAAACATCGTCGTCGTTGCACCAGCCTTCCTTGCAGACGGATTGGAAACCCTTGAGGAACTCGACATTGAATTACGAGAAGACTTCATCAATATGGGCGGAGAACACCTCACCGTGGTCAAATGCCTCAACGATAGCGATCACTGGATTGATGGACTTGAATCACTCATCAAGAGGCGATTCAGGAAACTTCTTGTTTCCTAAAACAAGTCTGCAATGCGCTCCGCTTCAGCCACAACGTGCGTCACTGAAACGCCGCTGTAAAACCAACCTGCTCGTGTCCATTCGACGCTCTCGGAATCAAGAGCGGCCATGTATCCTGGAGGATAACACGGAATCTTTCGCTGTCCAATTTTTTGGAACAGAACGGGATCTTCAGCACAGAGATGCTGTTTGAGACTGGCTCGAATGGATTCCTCATCACCCCCACGGTTGCAAGGTGCCATTATCCTAAACAATCGATGCTCTGAAGGCGCTCTTGGAGATTGATGAACGTCGCTTTCGTGAAGAATACCACTCATCGGAATGTCCTCATCTGGAATCAACGTTCCATATCCTAAGGGTACGTTTGATGCTGCTTTTACAGTGTAGCCTGCAACATAAATGTCCAGATTCGTAAATTGGTCGGATTTTCGTGTTAGAGGACCGCACCACACAACTGAACTTAGAGGGACGCCTCGTGCTTCGGCAACGGTTTTCGGATCAACGCAGTTCTGACCGTAATGGAAATCCACATTTGGCTGCTTTTCCAGATGTGCTACAAGTGCATCGATGAGGGTCTGCATTCCACCCTCAAACGATGCGATTGACCCCTTTTTGGGTGTGAACATTGGATAGGTTTTGTTCATTCTTTTTATGATGTGCGATCGTTTCAAAGGCGGCTCGTTACCGAATCTTGTTAATGCGGGTACAAGGAAATCAGCATCCACATGGTTTGCAACATTGTTGACAATACCGAGGGTCATCGCATCAGCAATGGATGAATTTGGAATGAGATCGGCCACAGACGTTCCACCGCTTCGTGAGGAACGAATCGAACGAAGCAATCGTAATGGTCCCATTTTGATGGCCGTTAACATCGAAAGTTTGGATTTGTTGTTGCCGCTTATCACCCATCGCGTCGTGGCCTTAGGATTGGAACCTGAGAACAGATTGCTAAGTCCTAAGTCCGACACAAGCCTCCAGAACGCAGGATGGGGTCTTGCAGCGTTCACTGCAACGTCACACAACCATCCATTTTGGTTCCAGGTTTCGATGGTTCCACCGCATCGTTTGCTTTTTTCGAGAATTTCGATTTCAACATCCGGTCGTTTTGATGCTATTCGGTAAGCAATCGATAGACCCGAGAGACCTCCACCGACAATGCATATTTTTGATGCATCAGCCAAATTGGGAGCAACAAGAAGCGGTCTTCGAAGTTCGTCACCGTACCGTATCCAATCCTCAATGGAGTGCAAAACATCACCCGCCCAACCAATCCACAGGATTTTGGAGAACATCAAGCAAGCGTTCTTCTTCTGAGCCGACAGACACCTCGTGACAATATTCCCATCGGGCCGTCAAGGGAAGTGACATCAAAATGCTTTCAATACGTCCGTTTGTTGTCAACCCAAATTTTGTGCCTCGGTCGTAGACGAGATTGAACTCAACATAGCGGCCGCGACGAATCATCTGCCACTTCTTGTTCTCATCGGTGTAGGGCAAGTCCATTCTTCGCTTCAAAATCGGAATGTAGGCGGATAGAAATTGGTGAGCGCAGTCGTTTACGAATTCAAAGCATTCTTGTTTGCTTTCACCGTGGATGTTGTCAAAAAAGATTCCACCAACGCCTCGCCCCTCTTTGCGGTGTGGTATGTGGAAATACGAATCGCACCATGTTTTGAAGCGGTTGTAATCTGCAATCGAGTGGCGATCACAAGCATCTTTGTGAATTTGATGAAAATGAATCGCATCTTCAGGAAAGAGATACGATGGTGTCAAATCTGAACCACCACCAAACCACCAACTCCCTTCAACTTCGCCTGCGCCCCGTTCAAAATAGCGATAGTTGGCATGAACGGTTGGGGCCATTGGATTGTGCGGATGAAGAACCAGACTTATTCCGGTTGCAAAGAAATCCAAGTCGTTTTCATCAAGATTGTGCCCTCCTCCCATTTTTTTTGCTGCTTCTGGGCTAAGGGTACCGTGCACGACGCTTACGTTTATGCCGGCTTTTTCGAAGACCTTTCCATCGGAAAAAACTCGGCTTCGACCACCTCCTCCTTCCTCACGATCCCACAAATCTTCGCGATAGTGATTCTCATCAATGATTCCAACAGCCTCACAAATTTCGTCTTGAAGGGCATGGACCATTTCGACCATTTGATCTCGCATGTTATTCACCAGTAACCGTACGCAATACTGCTTCAACACAATCGATTTGAGCTCCGGGTGCAAATCCGTGACCAAGGTTGAAGATGTGGCCGGGCTTATCCCCTGCATCGTTCAGAACGCGTCGGGCCGCTGCTTGGGCTGCTTGCGGTGAACCGTGCATTCTCGATGGGTCGAGGTTGCCTTGGAACGCGAATGCATCTCCGTACAACGTCCGATTTGTCTTCAAATCGTCTCTCCAATCCAGTGAGATTGCATCGATGTCGAGGCTTCTTATCTCCTCATGGAGATGCGAACTTCCCTTTGCATAATGGATGAGTGGTATCTGACGATTTGCTTTGTTCCGAAACACTTCAATTGCTCGTTCAGTTGCTGGTTTTGCAAACCTGCGGTAATCGCTTTCGTTCAACAAGCCTGCCCAGGTATCGAACATTTGAACCGCATCAGCACCTCCATGATTGACTTGATCTGCTAACAGATCACCAATTGCTTCGGCAACAGTGAGAAGAACGCGCATTGATTGTTCTTGATTGGAGTAGACCGTTGCCCGAGTTTGCTGAAATTCTTTGTCACCGGTTCCACCAGCCATGAGATACATGCTTGTGGTCCATGGGCACCCTACAAAGCCCAATCGAGCAATATCTTGATGTTCTTCGCCGATGGCTCGCAAACCGTCTGCAGCCCAGGGGGCATGCTTTCGTGCAGAGAACGTCGTCCAATCATCGACATCATCAAAGGCGAACGGATCGATGCGAATACCCCCTCCATACTCAACATCATAACCAAGTGCAGGTAGAGGTGTAAGGATGTCACTGAAGATGATCGCTGCATCGATTGACTTGTATCGATGAATTGGCTGCATTGTAATGGTTGTGCACAAGTCGATGTCCTTGCATCGTTCCCAAAATGAATGCTCTGCAGCAAGTGCCCGATATTCAGGTAGATGCCGACCTGCCTGACGCATGAACCATACCGGAGTGCGATCGACAGGTTCCCGGTTTAATGCAGAGACAATTCGTTGCTTTCCGTTCATCATGACCAATCCAGTATAGAGAGGGAATCGTCGAGTGCTTGAACGAATCCCAGAATGTGCGACTCGTCGTGCGACGTGGAAAGAAATCCGATTTCGTAGGCGGATGGTGCAAGCATGTATCCACGGTCGAGCAACTCTCGATGAACGTCTGCATAAAGTTGGCCAGCATTGCTTGGAATCTGGTCTGCACGAACCGCAGGCGATTCCTTACCTGGTGAAAACCAAAACAGACTTTCCATTCGAACAAGACGCATAGGATAGCCGTGTTTTTCCAATACAGCATTGACACGTTGTTCCATGAACGCACCTAAATTCTCTAGGTAATCGTACGCATCATCATCGAGCAAATCTAGGGTTTTTGCCCCAGCAGCCATCGCTAGTGGGTTCCCTGATAGGGTTCCTGCTTGGTAGACGGGGCCGAGTGGAGAGAGTTTCGCCATGATTTCGTCACGGGCTCCGTAGGCTCCAACCGGTAATCCTCCTCCAATCACTTTGCCCAATGCGGTAATGTCTGGCTGAACGCCGCAAATATCGGAATAACTACCATGTTTGAACCGGAAACCACTGATAACCTCGTCAAAGATCAACAACGAACCGTGGTTGTCGCACAGGCTTCGGAGTTGTTTGAGGAAATCGTTGCGCTGTACGAGCAGACCGTTGTTGGCCGGGAGAGGTTCGATGACGATGGCTGCAATTTCCTGACCGTGTTCGTTGAACAAAAATTCCACTGCTTCGATATCGTCAAGCGGACAAATGAGCGTGGTTGCGACCGTGTCGTTTGGAATACCGGGACTGCTCGCAATTCCGAAGGTTGCAAGTCCACTTCCAGAGGAAACCATGAGCGAATCGACGTGGCCGTGGTAGCATCCTTCGAATTTGACCAACAGATCCCGATTTGTGTAACCTCGAGCAAGGCGAACTGCGCTCATCACCGCTTCAGTACCGGACGAGACAAAACGGACTTTGTCCATGTGAGTGAAGCGTTGTTTGACTTTTTTTGCCAACTCGATTTCTCCGAGATGTGGTGCTCCGAACGACGTTCCATTGAGCATCTTTTCATGAACTGCTTGTATGATTTCGGGGTGGGAGTGGCCGTGGATGAGTGGACCCCAGGATTGAACAAAATCGACGAGTACGTTGCCGTCGATGTCGGTTACATGTGCTCCTGAAGCTTTTTCAAAATAAATCGGATTGCCATGGACTGATTTGAAAGCGCGGACAGGGGAGTTCACGCCTCCGACGAGATGCTCAACAGCAACGTTGTGCATGTTGTCCGATTTTGTTCGATCCATAGCATCATCTCATTTCATCCAAGCATGCTTTGCTATCTCTCGAGCATGGTAGGTTATGACAACCTGTGCCCCCGCTCTCTTGAATGATGTCATTATTTCACAAACCATTTGTTTTCGCATCTCCAGTTCCTTTGCAACATTCATGACCATGGAGTATTCACCACTCACGTTGTATACGGCGATTGGCCGATGAACGGAATCAGCAACTCTTCGCAGGACATCCAAGTAGGGCAGTCCTGGTTTGACCATGATGATGTCTGCACCTTCTTCCTCATCGAGCATGGCTTCTAAGGTTGCTTCACCATAGCCTGAGTTGATGTTCATCTGATGTGTTGAACGATCACCAAATTCTGGACTTGAATCAGCAGCATGACGAAACGGCCCATAGAATGAGGATGCATACTTTACAGAATACGAAAGAACACCTGTGGATGAATGGTGTTCTGCTTCAAGTGCGCTTCGGATGGCTGAGACGCGTCCATCCATCATATCAGAAGCGCAAACATAGTCTGCGCCTGCTTCAGCATGGGACACTGCAATTTCACACAGCCTCTCCACAGATGCATCGTTGACGATGTGACCGTGTTCAACCAAACCACAATGACCGTGATTTGTGGCGGTGCACAGGCAAACATCGGTCATGACAACGATGGAGTCACCAAATTCTGATTTTAGTTTCCGAATGGCCTCATGCATGTGTGAACTTGCGTCTGAGGCTTTGGTGGCCTGTTCATCTTTATCCTCTGAGTTGACAATGCCAAACAGCATGACAGAACGTATCCCGTTGTTGTAATCATTCCGAATTGTTTGGATTAGAATATCGACGGATTGCTGATGAATTCCATCCATACCCTCGATGGGATTGTCGATACCAGACCCATTGACGACAAAGTGCGGTTGGACAAGGGATTGGAGAGAAAAGTCACCAAACAGAAGGTTTCTCCTCGCTTCAGTCCAGCGGTTGATTCGAGGTCGTGTTTTCATATCATTCCCTCCTGTTTTGATTCCACCATTCTATGAGATATTCTGTTGTTGGGCCTTTGAGGACTGAAACGTTGCATCCACGGAAGTGGTCGAGTGAGAGGATTGTGTCTCGGGTGTTGCTCCCCATACAAATAATCTCATTTGGGGCCGTTAGGTTGTTCTCAGCCCAAGATATTGCTGATGAGGAAGATGAAAGCAACAAAACATCCTCAGGCATCACCGGTGTTTGTCCGACAACCTTTGCTTTGTTTTCGTAACCGATCCAGTTTTGTACAGAGAAACCGAACGACAGCAATTGATCAACCAAGGTTGTTGGAGCAACACTGGAACGAGGAATGAGGAGTTTCGTTCCAATACCAATGTTTGTGGCGATGAACTTGAACAGTTCCTCTGAATTTCTTGCCTTCGCACAGATTGCAACAGTAACGCCACCTTGGAAACATGCGCGAGCGGTTCCTTCACCAATAGCAAGCCATTGAATTCTCGCAATGTCTGGGTTTGTTGCTGCAGCACGAAGCGCACACTTTGCTGCAAATGGCGATGTAAGAACCAGATACGGCCACTCTCGTTTTGAAGTGTATTGCTGCAAAAAATCCTTGGGCCATGCCTCAAGATTCGGTTCCAATTCAATCACAGAGACGTTGGTCATCTCGATACCGTTGTTGGCCAGAACAAGTGAAATTCGGTCTGAATTTAGGGTAGAGATGAATTTAGGATTCGAACTTCCAGCCCGCATTACCGGGCGTTCCGTATCCTGGGGAAGCTTTAGTTCAAATGCTTCGAGAGGTCCATCGTAACTAAAAATCTCGTACGGACGACCTTCGCAAAACGTTGTCTTCCAATCCCTTGGTGAGACGCGAACGCTCAACCTTTTTCCCCGAACTTCTATTCCAGCAGGGTAGAGACACCCGCCTCCAACCTGCTGGAGAATTGAACGTTCTTGTTGGATTGCAGTTTCTGTCGTTTCGTGATTCAATAATTTGCGAAGTGTTTGGAATTCCTCGTACCGTTCTTCTTTGCAGTGGATGCAAACAGCTCCTTGTCCTGGAGCTGTAGGCAAATCGGTTGAATCGATTCTGAACGCCGTGAGTTCGGATTGGATTGTGTCAAGAACTCCAGTTGTACGAAGCCGTTGTATGCCTGTTTCTGCGAGGACCAAAGCATCGACTCTACCTTTAACCAGCCGCTTTAATCGCGTCTCAACATGTCCACGGACTGAGAGTGGGATGAGGTCGGGTCGCTTGCTTAGGACGATGGATTGCCGCCTTCCAGATACCGTTCCAAACGTCATTCCAGAAGGGATTCGCTGGAGCACGTCATCAAGACTGCTCACATCGTTACCGTCGAGAACATCGAACAAATCGGGATCGTCGTTCTTTCGTTTGAATAGGAAGAGATCGGATGTAACACCACGTTTCATGTAGGCCAAATTTCGAATTTGCTTGCTGAGTTCAACTGGAACGTCTTTGCTTGAATGGACTGCAATGTCGATGCTTTCATTCAGCAGTTGCTCATCAATGGAATGGATAAATTGACCAACAGTGGTTGATAAGTTTCCTCCGAGACTTCTGTCCCCTAAGGACCTCAGGGGAATGATTTCTGTCTCAATTCCCTCATTGTTCAAGACAGAGGCAACAAATTTAGCCTGCCATTGTGCAAGATTGGAGGACCGTGTTCCAATGCGGATTGCCATGTTTTCCTCCAACATTCAACCGATGCTTGTCAAGGTTCGAATGGATTGTTCAACATCCTGCGAAACCTGTTCAAGAAGGTTGCTGTTGAAGCCACGAGTTGTGTTTTTGACGTAGCTCGTCAAATCGGAGAGGTGAAACGATTGATCTTGTTTGCAAATCCAAGTTGCGATTTCTCGAGCAAATGCTCCCAATTGTGGAATGTCTTTTTGTTGGGCGACGGATGAAGACTCCCATGATGTTGATAGGTTTTCCATGTGGTTGTAGATGAGTGCTCGAAACTTCCCTTGCGCTTTGTTGGACAAGGCTTCCATGTATCGCTTCATGATGTTGTCAATCAGCTGTTCACTCTTTTCAACAAGGGCTCTGTATTCAGCGTCGTTGATGTTTCGCGCAAGTTGAATCCATTGCTCCATACTGAGCAATGTTTGGTGTTCTGTTAGTGCCTCAGGTTCGATTGACGGTGGCCATGAGAAGTCGAGTACGATTCCGCTTTTGTTCATGCGAAGCGGTTTGTTCTTGTGGTAGGCAGGGGTTGAGCATCGCATTGTGGAGATGACGATATCCGCATTTTCGATGTATGCATCAATGTCATCGTACGTGATCATATTGCAACGATTTGCAAGTTCTTGATTCCTTTTCACCGACTTTTGTGGATTTCTCGAGGCGACGATAATTTCGCTTTGCCCCATCTCATCAAGGGTTTCGACCGCTTTGACACCCATGTCACCAAATCCCAAAACAACCGACTGTGTTGTTCCTTTCTTCGAGACAATTTCCAGAAGTTTGGTTCTCGCAAGTTTCAACATTGATTCTGTGGAACTGGTGTAACCGAGTTCTTTTCGAATGATTCGATTGGCGGAGATGACGTGATCAAAGAAGGCAAGATTGTACGTTCCAATCAGGTTGTTTTCTCGATGGAAGTTGATGGATGAGCGGAACTGAGACATCACTTGAAGTTCGCCGACAATAAACGAGTCGAGCCCACTGCAGACTTTGACCAAGTGTTTCCATGCATCGGAACCGGTCATCTGAATAAACGGAATGTCTTCAACACCGACCATTTTTGAAATGCCAGCGGCAAGGATCTCAGGTTCTATGTCAAAGCCAATGTAGAGCACTCTGTTGCAAGTTGAAAATTCAAACAATTCGGTTTCCACAATGTCGCTCAGTTTTTGCAGGTACTCAACGCGCTGATTAAGGCGCAATCCTTCGGTTGTAAGACGTCGAGCCACATCGATGTTGTCCGAGTCAAATTTGAGGGACAGTAAACAAATTTTACTTGCCATATTTTGCTCGCTAGCATGGCTTGAATCGGCATCCATGCCAGCGGCGAGTTCTTTCAATTCGACTAACAAGTCAGACACACCCACATCCGCCTTGTTCTTGAGACTGACCCAGAGTATACAACAGTTTGTTAGATGTTCTGTGCGAACAACCGTCCCTTGGAAAGAAAATTCTGTGCATGTTTCTTCCGCTCACATTGAGTGAATCGCATGACCAAGCGTTGCAAGAACACCTTCATGGGTCATTTCAGTCATTGTTGGGTGTGCGTGAATGGTTTGTGCTATGTCTTCGAGAAGTGCTCCCATTTCAATGGCGAGTGTCCACTCCCCAACCAATTCACTGATGTGGGTTCCAACTCCTTGCACGCCAAGGATTCGATGATCGTCCTCTCGGGCGGTAACTCGAACGAACCCTGCGGTTTTTTCCGCCTCTTGCGTTAACGCTCGGCCGTTGGCAGCCAGCGGGAATTTGCCTGTAATGACCGGGTGACCGGCAGCAACTGCCTCTTCTGGAGAAAGACCAACAGAGACGATCTCGGGTTCTGTGAAGACGATAGCTGGAACAGCAGCAGGCTCGTAGGCTCGAGGCTCGCCTGCAATAATTTCCGCAACCATTTCACCTTGGAATGAGGCTACATGAGCGAGCATCTCACCCAAATCGCATACATCGCCGATTGCATAGACACCTTTCATGTTGGTTTCGCATTTGTTGTTGACCTTGACAAATCCACGTTCATCGAGCGCTACGCCGGTCGGTGCCAGTGCTGCACTCGTCGGTCGTCGACCCACCGTTACGAGGACCTTGTCGACGTTGAGTCGCTCCGGTTCACTCCCCTCTGTTGCGTCTTTTGGGGAGTAAAGTAGGTCGACACTTCCATCATCCTGTACTTCCACACCTTTTGCGAATACGTTGGTATGGACTGCAATCTTTTGCTTCTTTATTGCAATCTCAAGTGGCCTTCGCAACTCCTTATCGAAAATGGGTAAAACGGAATCCATCGCCTCAATGATTGTCACATCGCTTCCAAGCATGCGGAAGGTAATGCCCAATTCGAGGCCGATGTAACCACCGCCAACTACTGCGATTCTTTTCGGTAGTTCTTCTAGTGAGAGTGCTTCTTTGGATGAGATGACATGATCACCGAACTTCATGAACGGAAGTTCAACAGGTATGGAGCCGTTTGCGAGAATTACATTCTCTGCTTGAATGAGAAGGGCATCTTTTCCTTTTCCGATTTTGACGGTCTTTGCATCTTCAAATTGAGCCCAACCGTTGATGAACTCAACACCAGCATTTTTCAAAAGCGCTTCGACCCCCTTGTTCAGACGGTCGACAATCGCATCCTTCCACGCTACAGTATCTTTCATTTTCAGTTCTGCTGGGCCAGGAATGCGTATACCCATGTGCCCCCCTTTCTTGGCATGGTTTGCGAGTTTGTGGAAGGTGTGCGCTGCATGAATCAGTGCTTTTGATGGAATGCAACCCCGAATTAAGCACGTCCCACCTGCTCGTTGTCCTTCAACGATGACCGTGTCCATTCCAAGTTGTCCTGCCCGGATTGCTGCGACGTACCCACCTGGGCCTGCTCCAACGACCAATACTTTGCAATTTCTTGTCTTCATACCCAAGCCTCACATGAAAATGGTTGCTGGATGCTCCAGCATGGATTTCAGCAATTGTACGAGACTTGCACCGTCGTGACCATCGACAACTCGGTGATCCCAGGATGACGAGAGGTTCATGATACGACGAACTTCAACACGACCGTTGACAACAACAGCTCGCTCCTTGGCGTTGTGTACACCGAGGATGCCTACTTCGGGTTTGTTGATAATGGGTGTAGCACCAAGACCGCCCATTCGACCTAGACTGGTGATGGTAAACGTCGAACCACTCAAATCCTCGATACCAGCCTCACCGTTTCGGGTGGCTTGGGTTACCCGTCCCATCTCCGTAGCTGCAGACCAAATATCCATGGCTTCGACGTGCTTTACAACAGGGACGTATAGTCCTCGATCGGTCTGAGTGGCAATACCCAAGTGCACGGCTTCGTGGCGGGTAACAACACCTGCTTCATCGTCAAAGAGTGCATTGCATTCCGGTCGTTGGCCGAGTGCTTTCACCAGTGCAAGCATAATGAATGGCAGGTAGGTAAGTTTTGGTGCACCTTCTGGCCGAGTTGCATTGAGGTGCTGGCGGAGTGCTTCAAGTTCGGTTACATCAACTTCTTCAAAGTATGAGAAATGTGCAATGCTACTGTAGGATGCCATCATGGAATCGGCTATCTTTCTTCGCAGACCAATGACCTTGATTTCTTCAGTTCCCGTCTTGGCGATTTTCGCAGTGCTTCCAATTGGTCTTGCGGCAGAAGCACGCGATGCTCCACCGCTTAGGTGAACATCGAGATCGGCGTGAGTAATGCGGCCCGACGGTCCAGAACCGGCGACGTGGTACAAATCGACACCAGCAGCACGTGCTCGTTGTCGCACCGCAGGGCTGGCGAGAGGCTTTGTTCCTGGTGCGCGCTCAACGATTGGTCCCGCAACAGCAACCGGGGCTGGAGCAGGTGCCGGTTCGGGTTCAGGTTCAGGAGCCGGTTCAGTTTCAGGTTCAGGGGCCGGTTCCGGTTCCTTTTCTTCGGTGACCGGTTCTGTATCGTTTGCTGATGTGTTTCCATCACCATCGACTTCAAATTCGATGCAAACAACACCTACGGGAAGGATGTCACCTGCGTCTCCGATTATTTTGGTGACCGTTCCATCGCACGGTGCTGGAATTTCAACGGTTGCCTTGTCGGTCATAACCGAGAGAATTGGGTCGTCTTCCTTGACTGTGTCCCCAACTGCTACCATCCATTCAACAACCTCGCCTTCGACGACGCCTTCTCCGATATCTGGTAATTTGAATGCAAACGTTCCCATGTTTATTCCTCCTGTGTTTTCTTTATGGCTTCAGCAATACGCTGAGGACTCGGTATGTAATCCCACTCGGTCGTGTGAGGGAAGGGTGTATCCCATCCCGTGACGCGTTGAATCGGGGCTTCAAGATGGTAGAAACATCGCTCCTGAATGGAAGCGCTCATCTCAGCACCAAAGCCGCTTGTCTTAGGTGCTTCATGGACAATGACGCATCGGCCGGTTTTTTTGATCGATTGAACAACGGTATCTCGATCCCACGGAACAAGTGTCTGTAGATCGATCAGTTCACAATCAATACCCGAATCGTTGATGGCTTGTTGGGCAACGTGAACCATGGTTCCGTAAGCGATGACCGTACATGCGGATCCTTCTCGCACAATCCGGGCTTGTTCAAGCGGAACAATGTAATGGTCTTCTGGAACGTCTGCATCAGGGTGCCCGTTCCACGTTGGAACGTTGTGGGGGTCTCCGTAGAAAGGTCCACGGTAACAACGCTTCGGCTCAAAGAAAATCACAGGATCGTTGCATTCAATAGACGCAAGTAACAAACCTTTAGCGTTGTATGGATTTGAGCAATACACGACCTTCAATCCAGGCGTGTGTGTAAATTGAGCTTCAGGAGACTGCGAATGGTGATGGCCACCCTTAATGCCTCCACCTGCCGGTGTTCGAATGGTTAATGGCGAGGAAAATTCACCACCTGAACGATGACGTAGTTTTGCAATCTCATTGACAATTTGATCGTAGGCAGGGAAGATGTAGTCTGCAAATTGAATCTCCGCAACTGGGCGAAGACCATTTAGTGCCATTCCCATGGCAATTGCAGCAATGCCACCCTCTGCGAGAGGTGAATCGAAGACGCGATGTGGTCCGTAGGTTTTTTGCAAACCCTCGGTGACTCTGAAGACACCTCCGAAGTACCCTACATCCTCTCCGAAGATAACCACATTTTCGTCCTGTTTTAGGGCAATGGACAATGCGGAGTTCAGGGATTTGATCATGTTCATGTCGACCATAGATTTCACTTCCCGAGTTCCTCTCGCTGTTCTTGAATGTGCCAGGGGACTGTTTCGTAGACTTCGGTAAAAATTGTAGAGGCAGGTGGATAGGGGCCGGATGCTAAATCGCCAAACTCACAAGCTTCTTTGTAGGCTGTCATCACCTCTTCATCGATTTTCTTGGCGAGTGCCTCGTGCTTTTCATCATCCCATTCGCCAATTAAAACAAGATGATCCTTCAGACGCTGAATTGGATCGCCTCCGGGCCAGCATGAAGCCTCGTCGTTTGGTCGATAAGCCGATGGGTCATCCGACGAAGAATGTGCTCCAGCGCGGTATGTGTACACTTCGATATGCGTTGGTCCCATACCTGCACTTGCTCGGTCGCGTGCCCACTTGGTGATGCTGTAAAGCGCAAGGAAATCGTTTCCGTCCACTCTGAATGAAGGAATGTCGTAGGCTAAACCTCGTTCAGCGAACGTTCGACCGCCAGTTGCAAGATTCGCATGAGTTGAGATTGCCCATTGGTTGTTGA